>NZ_LT559262.1:3564323-3788833 GCF_900083545.1 Alistipes provencensis
CGCATATCGTATCTTTCTCTCATAACCGCCGTCATTTCAGATAAGATTCGATCGTATGCAACAGCGAACGGTAGTGCAGCCGGGTCTGCGGATCGGGATGGTTCCGCTGCCCTTCCAGCAAGCGTCGGATCTTCAACACACAGTCGTATGCAAGGCCCTCCATCGGCCGCTCTTCGTAAAACAGCGGCATGGGATCGTCATACCCCGCCACAGGTCCCGGACAACCTGCCGAAGCGTTCGACAGCAGGGACCGGTCCGTGCGAAACGCTTCCGGAACCTCCATCCGCCGCATGGCCGCAAGACTCTTGGAATTTCCCTCTTCACGCAATGCGGCCACCTTGCCGAGCGTTTCCAGGAAAAGACGCTGCCGTTTGATCTGCGACAGATTCAACGCCTTCCGATGCAGGGTCGGAGCCCAGATCCGGTCGTAAATCAACGACATGCACGCTTCGGGCGTGAGGGCGTCGTTCTCGGCCAGCGCCGCCGAAAGCCCCACTTTCGAGGGCGAGGCCACGACGGCCTTCATCACCGCCTCGCACACGGCGTCCGCGGCCGAGGCCACCAGCCCCAGATTGCACGTCACACGCCGGTCGTCCAGCCACTCCATGTCGTCGAGCTGTCCCAACAGGAATTCCAACGCCCGGACCTGACGCTCGCGGGGAACGCTCCGGTAATGTTCGACCGAGTCTCCGACGTGCTTCTCGTACAGATACACTCCGCCCACATCGGCATAGACATGGTTGAGATAGGTGAAATACTGATTGACGATTCCGTTGTAGATGGTCTTGCGATAGCTGTAATCCCGATCGTCGGATTCGGTCCAGGCATTGAGGTGCGAAAGCACATATTTCAGATTGGAGATACCGTATTCGGAGGCCTTGACGTGATCGTCGCCCAAATCCTCGGAAAGGGATCGTGGATCGAGCAGCTCGGAGAACTGCTGCTTGCCGTAACGCAGGGCCGGATTCGCCGATGCCTCGCGCAGCCATTGCGAGGTGATCGCGTATTCCGCTTCGGGACTCCCGGCGAAAAGCGGCGTATAGTTCCATTTCACCAGAAACCGGTCGTAAACCCCGAATCGCGGAGGCGTCATTCGCACGCCGCGTTCGAAATCGCCCGGCTGGGCGACATAGTTGAATCGGGCGTAATCCATGATCGACGGGGTCGTTCCCGCCTCGCGGGTGAAAGAGGGGCTCCGCAGCGAATCCACGGGGATCACGGACGATGCGCCCATGTTGTGCATGAAGCCCAGACAATGTCCGATCTCGTGAGAAAGCACATATCGCAGGGCGTCGCCGATGATCTCCTGAGGTATTTGCTTCCGCCGCGCGCGCGGATCGGCCGGCGAGGTCTGTATGAAAAGCCAGTTGTTGATCAGTTCGATCACATCGTGATAAAGATAGACCGAGGCGCTGACGATCTCACCGCTGCGCGGATCGGTCCACGAAGGGCCCATGGCGTTCTGAATCGTCACCGGGGCATAGCGCACGCACGAATATTTGAGGTTGTCGGGATCGAATTCGGGATCGTCCTCGGGAAAAAGCCGCGCCTGGACGGCATTGCGGAAACCGATCTGCTCGAAAAGTTCGCTCCACTGATTCACCCCTTCGATGACGTACGGAAGCCATGTACGGGGAAAATTGCGGTCGATATAAAAGACGATCGGCTTGACCGGGTCCACCAACTCTCCGCGCCGATAAGCCTCAGGGTCCGACGGTTCCAGCCGCCAGCGGTTGGCATACCATATCGGACGAGCCCCCTGGGTCGTGGGAGAATAGAGCATCTTACCCGTCGGAAAAATGGCGATGCGGCTGTCGGTGATCCGGGGGCGGGCGGGAAGGCTGTCGAGCAGCAGGATGGAACGGGTGGCGGCTATCGTAACCGGCACATCCCGCAGCCCGCGCTCCGAAATCGTCACCCGGTAGTTCAGACTGCTGCTGACTGAAACGTTATCCGAAAAGGACTTGATTCCGGTCACATAGGACTTCTCTTTTTCGAACGACTCCTTGCGTTTGAGGCGCCCCGAAAGAGTGTGCTGACTGTATTTGTCGAAAGGCGACAGCCTTTCGTCATCGCTGACAAACAGATCCGTGGCATCCACGACCACCGCCGAACTGTCGGGCGTAAAGGTCTCGATCTTGAACAACCGGTAAATGGCACCGATATTGCTCGTTGCGAGAGCACGCGCTATTTCAGCATGATCCGGGAGGGGGGGGGAAACAGTCCGTTCCGAAATCAACCGCATGGCGATCCGGTCTCCCGCGCGCGTGAATTTAAAGTGGAGAGGGTCCTTCGGCTTGGACCCCACGATTCCATGACCGTTGTCGCTGGTAGCCGAGATGGTCGTTCCGAGCAGCATGCTTCGTTCCAGCAACCGGAGAGGAATTTCGAAATAGACCCGTCCCTTCATCTCATGCAGCGTGAAAAGGCCCCGGGCTATGCGGTGTTCCTTTTTAAAGAATTTGTCGTATGTCGATTTTTTTGCGGTATCACATTGTTCGGAAGGTGTTTTGCGGCTCCGTTTCCCACAGAATCCGAACACTTGTTGTGAACCGGATAACAACAACGAACAAAAAAGAGGAAAAATTATCCGAATGCAAAATTTCATCATTCAAACAGGTTTAGCAAGCAGACTATCCAAAGGAATTGACAAATCTCAAAAAGACAGACCTTTTCCGATATCAAAAAACCTGTCTTCCGTGAGAAACCTAACCAATCTTTACAAAGATATAAAAAAAAAATTGAAAAACAAACTGAAAAAGAGTTTTTCTTCCAAGCCGTCATACAGACATCTTCATCCACGGCCGCCCGATCCGAAAAAATCCCGGTCGTCGCGGCAGGCGACGAATGTCTCGAAGAATTCGACACCCCGCCCCGCCATCCGCGAGAAGCGCAAATTTGAATACTTTGCAGAGTCGTTCGACATGGCGAACCAGAAGCAAACGGCACATACAACCGTTTTCCTGTCATTGCCTCCAATTACAGAAACAGGGTTGTAACTTTTCAAGCTACAACCCCGTCTGAAAATGAACGAAATATACCGGGATACGTCCCGTTCGGAAATTTGCAGGACATGCGGCAAATGCGCCGCAACCGTCGAAAACTATGCCCAGAGGTTGCGGGGATATTTCCCGTCGGCAATCATCTTCTCGATGGCGGCCATCAGCGCCGGTTTGTCCTCCTTGTAGGTGACGCCGTGCCACTGAGCGGCCGAACGCAGCACGCGGAGCGTCGCCGTACCGTCGCCGATCAGCTTGTTGACCATCGTCGGGATGTAGAACTCCGATTTGAGGTTCTCGTGGTTTTCGGCGTACCATTTCGCAAAGTACTCCTTCGAATAGACGAAGAAATCGGGCGTGAAGCCGAAGAGGTTCATCGAAACCGGCGTGTCCTCAGCCAGCTCTTCGTCGGCGCCGCCGTCGTGGAAGACGATCCGGCCGTCGGGCATGCGCTCGATCTGCGTGCGCTCGACCATCGACGTGAGGTCGCCCTTCGCATCGACGCCGCAGACGCCGCGCGAAACCGTGCCGTTCTCCGAAAGGGTCCGGTTCAGGTCGTAGGCGACCATGCAATAGCTGTTTTTCGAATCGCCGAGCTTCGAGAGGTACTCGCCGATGGTCTTATAGGCCTCGGCACCGTAGAAGTCGTCGGCATTGATTACGGCGAACGGCTCGCGGATGGCATCGGCAGCCATCATCACGGCGTGGTTCGTGCCCCACGGCTTTACGCGTCCTTCGGGGACCGAGAGGCCCTCGGGGAGATAGTCCAGCTCCTGAAAAACGAAATCGACGGCGATGCGTCCGCCGAAGCGGTCGGCCGAAAAGACCTCGCGGAACTCCTTTTCAAAAGAGTGGCGGATGACGAAAACCACCTTGCCGAAACCGGCGCGAATGGCGTCGTAGACCGAATAATCGATGATAGCCTCGTTGTTGGGGCCGACGCCGTCCATCTGTTTGAGCGATCCGTAGCGGGAGCCCATGCCCGCAGCCAAGACCAGTAATGTAGGTTTAACCATACTTTTTTATGTGTATTTGACGTTTAGGTTCAAAGCAATTGCAAAGGTAAAAATTTTAAAGGCGATGCCAAAGGTTTTTTGGAATTTTGGCTACCTTTGTCGAACGTAACCCCGAAAAAACGTTCCCGGAAAATGAAATTTCTGAAGAGAATACGGGCGTGGTGGCGCGGACTGTTCCGCAAACGCCGCTTCAACATGCTCAACGCCACCGACAACTCCGAGGAGTGGCACATACACCTCTCGCCCGCGAGCATCTTCGCCGGGCTGGTGGCGTTCGTGCTGCTGCTGTTCATCCTCACGCTGTCGCTGGTGGCGTACAGCCCCGTGCTGGAGTTCCTGCCCGGATACCGCACCGAGGCCGACCGTTCGCGCGAAAGCCTCCTGCAAAACATCATCCGCCTCGACTCGATGGAGCGCATGATGAACGACATGATGACCTACAACCGCAACATCGCCCTCATCATGGAGGGGCGCACCCCCGTGGCGCGGACGCTGGCCACGTCGGACTCGTCGCGCATCAGCAAGGTGCTGGTGATGCCCTCGGCCGAGGATTCGCTTCTCAGGGCCCAGATGGAGGGCGACGGGGAGTATGCCATAGCGCCCCGCAACGAGGGGTCGCGCCGCAAGGTGCGCGAAGCCATCGAGCTGGTGACGCCCGTCGAGGGGATCATCACCGGGCATTTCGACATCAAGCAGGGGAATTTCGGCGTGAAGATCGCCGCAGCAGCCAGCGACCGCATCGCGGCCATCGACAACGGCACGGTCGTGCAGAGCCTCTGGGCTCCGGAGACGGGTTACACGGTGGTCATGCAGCATGCCGGGAACCTCATCTCTATTTACAAAAACCTCTCGCAGTCGCTCGTGTCGATCGGACAGACCATCCGCGCGGGCGAACTGATCGGATACAACGCCGAAGCCGAGAACGGCGAGGTGAAACTCTTCGAATTCGAACTCTGGAACAACGGCAAGCCCGTGGACCCTGAGGGATACATCGTCTTCTGACAAACGCATGAAACAACGACTTGCCATACTGGGTTCGACCGGTTCGATCGGCGTGCAGACGCTCGATATCGTCCGCGAGAACCCCGACCGGTTCGAAGCCTGCGTCCTCACGGCCAACCGGAACTGGGAGCGGCTGGCGCAGCAGGCCCGGGAGTTCGACGCCGACACGGTGGTGATCGCCGACAAGAGCCATTACGCGGCACTGAGCGACGCGCTGGCCAACACCGACACGAAAGTTTACGCCGGGGAGGAAGCCGTGGCGCAGGTCGCCGGCAGCGGCGGCACCGAGGTGGTGGTCAACGCACTGGTGGGCTACGCGGGGCTGGCGCCCACGGTGGCGGCCATCGAAGCGGGCAAGAAGCTCGCGCTGGCCAACAAGGAGTCGCTCGTGGTGGGCGGCGCCTATGTGATGCCGCTGGCCCGGGAGCGGAAAGCCCCGGTGATTCCGATCGACTCGGAGCATTCGGCCATCTTCCAGTGCCTCGTGGGTGAACGCGCCCCGGTCAGAAGGCTGATCGTCACATGCAGCGGCGGCGCGTTCCGCGACCTCGCGGCCGAAGAGCTGGCGAACGTCACGGTGGAACAGGCGCTGCGCCATCCCCAGTGGGACATGGGCGCGAAGATCACGATCGATTCGTCGACGCTCGTGAACAAGGGATTCGAGGTGATCGAGGCCCACTGGCTGTTCGGAACTCCGGCCGAGCGGATTTCGGTACTGATGCACCCCCAGTCGATCGTACACTCGATGGTCGAATTCGAGGACGGGGCGATCAAGGCCCAGTTGGGAACCCCCGACATGCGCATGCCGATCAGTTTCGCGCTGATGTTCCCCGACCGGGCGCACCGTCCGGGCGAGCGGTTCAATTTCTTGAACCATCCGCAGTTGACCTTCGCCGAGGTGGACCGCGCGAAATATCCGGCACTGGAGATCGCCTACGACTGCCTGCGGCGCGGCGGCACGGCGGCCTGCACGATGAACGGGGCGAACGAAGTGGCCGTGGCGGCGTTTCTCGCCCACAGGTGCGCGTGGCTCGATATCGTGCGCGCCATCCGCCATGCGCTGGAACACGCCGCATTCGCGGCCTCGCCCACTCTGGCCGATTACGCCGAAGCAAACGCCGAAGCCCGTGCGCTGGCGGCGGAATTCCTGAAACTGTAACCACATTCCGACAATGGATATTTTAGTCAAAATCATTCAGTTCTTCCTCTGTTTCACCATTCTCGTGGGCATTCACGAACTGGGGCACTACATCATGGCGCGGGTCTTCAAAATCCGCGTCGACAAGTTCTACATCTTCTTCGACCTTGGATTCTCGCTGTTCAAGTTCCGGCGCGGCCACACCGAATACGGACTGGGCTGGCTGCCGCTGGGCGGCTACTGCAAAATCGCCGGCATGATCGACGAGTCGATGGACAAGGAGTATCAGAAGCAGGCCCCGCAGCCGTGGGAATTCCGGTCGAAACCCGCATGGAAACGCTTTCTGGTGATGATTGCCGGCGTGGTGATGAACGTCGTGCTGGCGGTGGCCATCTACATCGGCGTCTGCTATACATGGGGCGACACCTATTTCTCGAACGACGACGCCAAGTGGGGTTACAACTTCAACGAAACCGGGCACAGCTTCGGATTCCGCGACGGGGACAAGCTGGTGACCGTCGACGGCCAGAAAATCGAGAACCCGATGGTGTTCCTCAACACGCTGCTGATCACCGAGGGCGACCGCCGGGTGGTCGTGGAGCGCGACGGAGAGCAGGTCGAGCTGACGCTCCCGCTCGAAGAGCTGATCGCCATGCGGCAGAACAAAGGGTATGAAAAACTCCTCGTCCAACGCATGCCTTTCCTGATCGACAGCGTCGTGGCGCCGACCGCCGCACAGTTGCAGAAAGGCGACGAGGTCGTCGCCATCAAGAGCCGGCGCACGGCAGACCGCTACGAAAAGATGGATTACCGCGATTACAGATCCTATCTGCAACTCCATGCCGGCGATACGGTGCAGTTGACCGTCCTGCGCGACGGCGGGACGCTGGAACTCCCCGTCCCCGTCTCCGCCGAGGGAACGATCGGCGTAATCGTGCAAAACCCCTACACGCTCCGCACGCAGACGTATACATTCTGGGAGTCGATTCCGGCGGGTTTCCACCGCGCGGGCGACATGATCGCCTCCTACTGGGACCAGTTGAAGATGATCGTACAGCCCAAAACCAAGATGTACGAGGAGCTGGGCGGGTTCATCGCCATCGGCAGCATCTTCCCCTCGTCGTGGGACTGGCAGGATTTCTGGCTCAAGACCGCCTTCCTGTCGATCATCCTTGCGATCATGAACATCCTGCCCATCCCGGGACTCGACGGCGGGCACGCGATATTCACCTTCTGGGAGATGATAACGGGCCGCAAGGTGAGCGACAAGGTGCTGGAGGGCGCGCAGTATGTCGGGCTCATCCTCATCCTGTTCCTGCTGCTCTACGCCAACGGAAACGACATATACCGGTTCTTCATCAAATAATATAACAATATGAGTTTCGCAGGGCATGTATTCGACATGATCAAACGCAACGAGGCCAACCGGGCCCAGTTGCGCAAACACCGCGAGCAGGCCGCGACATTGCGCGGGATGTACGTCGGAGATTCCCACGGGCACCCGACGGCCGAAAAGGCTTTTCCGCCCGAGCAGGTAGCCGCAACCAAACGGGAAATCCGCGAGCAGGCCCGGCGCGAACGGCGCAAGAATATCATCGTAATCGCCGTTTTGACGGCGGCGGGGATCGGCGCAGTGGTCGGTATGGTCTTTCTGTACCTGAGCCTATAAATAGTTGACAACGATCAAAACGGCCCGAATCAAAAGATTCGGGCCGTTTTTGCGTATCCGAGCGGACCGAAAAACAGAGAGTTTTGCAATTTTTTTTGTAATTTATCCAAAAAGCAAGTATATTTGACCGCAAGAGGAAGCTGCGTCCGCAGCAAAGGTTAGTTTAACGAGAGAAGAAGAAACCATGGATAAGGACGGAACATACGACGGCCCGCAGGCCCCTGTATTCCGCAGTTCGGAGGGGGGGGGAAATATCCCCGAGTTCTTCCGAAGCTATTATCCCATGTTCGTCTCCTTCGCCCGCAACTTCGTCCAGAGCCGCGACGTATGTGAAGACCTCGTACAAGAGGCGTTCGTGGCCCTGCTCGAACAGGGATGCACGTTCGACAATGAATACATGGCCAAGGGATTCCTCTACAAAACCCTCCGCAACAAATGCCTTAACCACCTGCGCCACGAGCAGATACGCAGCCGCTACGCCGAAATGCAGGCGGCGCATTACAAACACGAACGCAGCGAGAAAAAGAGCGAGGAGTTCTTCATCGACGCCATCATGCGCGAAGAGTCGTCGCTGATTATCTCGCAGGCCATCGAGGGGCTGCCGGAGATGGGCCGGCAGGTGCTCAACATGTCCATCGAAGGGCTCACCAATCAGGAAATCGCCGACGTGCTGGGCATCTCGGTCAACACCGTGCGCACGCACAAATCCCGCGCTTACAAAGTTTTGCGCATCGTGCTTTCAAACCAGTGGATGCTCTTCTGAGCCGCTGAAAACCTCCCCCGAAGTTACAGTTTTACATCCTCCTAACCGATGCTGGAATAAGTTTTTACACTTTTTTCGCATCGCGTGTCATCCACTCCCGCTTCCGAAGTGTTATACTAATAGTGTTAGTCGGGAATATCATATCATTCATCAAGGCAGGCAGGCTGCTGGGACGTTTTTTCGTGTCGAAAACATCCCCGCACGAGCGTGAACAGCTCAAACTGCGCCTCCGGGAGCTGGAACACGAGGACAAAGTCCGCATCGTCGGGAAAATCCTCAATGCCGAAGAGCTGGAAAGCCGCCGGGTGATTCGCGCCGAATGCGACGTAGAGCGGGCATGGGAACAGGTTCAGCGCCGGATGGAGGAGCGCAAGGGACAGCGCCGGCTGAAGCGTTATTCGCTGATGCTGCAAAGCGCCGTGAGCCTTGCGGCAGCCGTACTGATCGCCTGCGGCGTCATCTACTACACGCACGTCGGACGCCAGAAGCGGGTGATGGCGCAGATCGCGCAGATCAAGCCCGAAGGACAGCATGCGGTACTTTATCTTGCGGACGGCGCGAGCGTCGACCTCGGGCTGCGGGATTCGATAGCGGTCCGGACCGAGACGGGCGTCGAGGTGGAGATGACCGGAGAGAACAGCCTCGCCTACAAACCCCGGAAAACACAGTCCCAAAAGCAGGAGGAGGTTCCCGAAGAGTACAACACGCTGGTCACGCCCCGCGGCAGCGAATACAGCCTCACGCTGGCCGACGGCACGCAGGTGTGGCTGAACGCCGCATCGCGCCTGCGTTTCTTCACCTCGGACCGGGGCCGGGAGCGCCGCGTATGGCTCGAAGGCGAAGCCTATTTCGAGGTGGCGCACGACGCCCGGCGGCCGTTCATCGTCGAATCGGGCGGCCAGAGCATCCGGGTGTTGGGAACACGCTTCAATATCAACTCCTACGAGGGCGACCGCGCCATATACACCACGCTGGTGGAGGGTTCGGTGGCCATAGCCCCGCTCACGGGCGGCGACGCCGTGACGCTCGAACCCGGCCAGCAGGCCGAATACAGCCGACGAAACGGCGGCGCGATCGCCGTGAAGGCGGTCGACACGTCGCTGGCGACGGCTTGGATGAACGGGACCTTCATCTTCGCGCACGCCTCCGTGACCGAGATCATGGAGAACCTTTCGCGCTGGTACAGCTTCGAATTCGAGGTTTCGCCCCTGCTCGACGGACTCCGCTTCAGCGGACAGTTCCCGCGGTGCGAAAACCTCGACAAGATACTCTCGATCATCGCATCGACCGGAACGGGCATGCAGATAGACTACGACGGAACGAAGATCACGCTGAGATAAAAAATACCCATTTAAACCACACAAATTATGACGAAACCTTTACAAACAAAAGAACGGAGACTTCCGGGAGGGATTTCCGCGGTACGCCTGCTGCGGCCGCTGGCATTCCCGGCAGTCGTTTCGGTCATGTTATCCATGAGCCCCTCGCCGGTGTTTGGACAAGGTAACACCCCCGGACACGAAGAGTTTGTCCGCGACAACTGCCGCACGGGTTCCGCAACGGCAGCCGAAGCCGGCTATTCGGGCGAAGAGCTGCGCAGGCTCCACCCCACCGACCTCCTGAGGGCCCTGCAACTGATCGACCCGTCGATCTGCGGCACCGACCCCGATGAACGATACGGTTCCGATCCCAATGCGGTCCCCGCCGCGATGAGCCTTCAGGGCGTAAGGTCGCTGATCTGGGGGATGAGCGACGCCGACGCACGGCCGCTGGTGATCGTCGACGGCCACAGCGAGTCGTTCGACCGGCTGAAGGATTTCGACATGCAGCGCATAGCGAGCGTCGCACTGCTCAAGAACGCCACGGCGACGGCCCTCTACGGCGTGAGGGCCGGGCAGGGTGTAATCGTCATCACGACGAAAGTCCCGGAGACCCATCCCCTGCGGCTGACCTATAATTTCGACGGCACGTTCCAGCGCGCCGGCATGCGGGCGTTCGATATGATGGACGCCGGGCAGAAGCTCGACTGGGAGAAGCGCATGGGCGCCTACGAGGGCAACGACGCGCTCTATCAGCAGCGCATGGCGGACGTGAAGGCCAACGGCTCGACCGACTGGCTCGACATGCCCCTCCGGACCTCGTTCTCGCACCGTCACCGCGTCTCGGTCTACGGCGGCGACAGCAGCCTGCGCTACCGCGGAGTGCTCTACATGAACCCCGTGAAGGGCGTGATGAAGGGTTCGAAGCGCACGATGTACGGCGCATCGGCCTTCATCGGCTACACGACGCGCAAACTGGAGATTTCGAACGAACTGGGCGTGGACATGACCGACGCTTCGGAGTCGACCTACGGCCCGATGAGCGCTTGGGCGCAGATGAATCCCTACTATGCGCCGGCCGACGAGCGCGGCGTGCCCTACGACATTCTGGGCGAAGGGACCTTCAGCGAGCAGGGGTCGCCGCTCTACGAAACCTCGCTCAACAGCTTCGCCGAGAACAAGATCGCACGGGTGAACAACAACCTCACCCTGCGCTGGAAAATCGACGAGCATTTCAGCGTGGCAGGCCAGTTCAACCTCACGCACGACTACGACAAGCGTTCGGAGTTCACCTCCCCGCAGTCGCTCGTCTACAAGGATTACGGCATCGACGAGATCGACCAGAAGGGCAGTTACCGCATCCTCCGCAACCGGCTGGAAAGCTATCAGGAGAAGGTGTGGGCCGACTACCGCCTCGAACGCGAGCGCCACACCCTGCGCGCCACGCTCGGCATGGAGGTCTACTCGGCGACGATGACCGACGACGCATTCCGCGGCGTGGGCATGTCGAGCGACCACATGGACTACATCTCCTTCGCACAGCGCTACGCGGCGGAGCGTCCCGAGGGCACCAAGACCTACGAGCGTGTGCTGAGCGGCTACGGCATGGTGTCGTGGAGCCTTGACCAAACGCTGTTCGTCGACCTCGCGGGCCGCGTGGACAAATCCTCGATGCTCGCCCCCGAAAAGCGCACGGCGGGTTCCTACTCCCTGACGGCGGCTTACGACCTGAAAAAAGCCCTGCTGCCCAATTCGGGGCTTATCGGACGGCTGATGCTGACGGCCGGGTACGGCAGCACGGCGGGTTACCAGTTCGACTACGGATTCGTCAACCCGATCTACGCCTACGACATCGACAACCCCTACCTCAACGGCATGGGTGAGAACAAAAGCGGGATCGATTACAGCAAGGGCCTCGTGTCGTTCTACAACATGAACGTCTACAACCCGGCCCTGAAATGGAAGACGACGCGCAACGTGAACGTCGGCGTCGGCGGCCGCATCAGCACGGTAGACATCGCCGTGAAATACTACAATTCGCTGTCGAAAGACCTGCTGACGCTCGAAGAGCAGAACGTCGCCTTCGGTTCGGGATTCCGCTATGCCAACAGCGGCGCGATCCGCAACTCGGGGCTGGAATTCTCGGTGGCGGCAGGCATCCTGCGCGACCGCAGCGGCCTCGACCTGACGCTCTTCGCAAAAGGCGTCGTCAACCGGAGCAAGATCACCGAACTGCCCGACTATTCGGCAACGACGTTCAATTCCACGATGTTCGAATACGGATACCATTACGGCATGGCCGAGGGCGATGCCGCCGACGGCATCTACGCCCTGCGCTCGGCAGGGATCGACCCGGCGACCGGGAAAGAGCAGTTCTACCTGCGCGACGGTTCGAAATCGTTCACCCCGACCGCCGAGGACATGGAGTATCAGGGCAGCATGACCCCGAAGCTGCGCGGCACGTTCGGCCTGACGGCCGCGTACCGCAACTTCGACTTCGCGGCGGTATTCTCCTACTCGCTGGGCGGCAAGTTCTATGACCTCTACACCCAGCAGGCGGTGGATCTGGCCGGATACGGGAACAACGTCCCGGCAGCAGCCGAAGGTAAATGGAATGCGTCGAACACGGACGCGGTTTACCAAGGTCTCGACAATTCGGGCGGATATGCCTCGACGCGGTTCGTGTCGAAGCGCAACACCCTCTCGCTCTCGTCGCTGCGCATCGGGTATGCATTCCCCAAAAAGATCGCTTCGGCGATGCGCATGCAGGGGCTGAAGGTGAGCCTCACCTGCGACGACCTCTGGTACACGTCGTCGGTCAAGAGCCCCCGCAGCCTCTACTATCCCTATGCATCAAGCTTCATCCTCTCGCTTCAGGCAACCTTTTAAACACGCGAACACATGAAAAAAATAATATACACCGCACTCCTGCTCCTCGTTACCGTGTCGTGCGACAAGTGGTTCGAGGCAGAACCCCAAGGAGGAGGAGAGTCCGGGGCCAAGGTCTTCGACAACGAAGCCTCCTTCCGCGACTACATGAACGGCATCTATACCGGGCTTCGCTCCACGGAACTCTACGGCTCGAACCTCACGCTGGGCGGCGTGGAATTCCTCGCCCAGAGCTTCGATCCCTATGCCGGGGCCGAGGCATGGGCCAAGATGGATTTCGGCAGTGAAATGGGACAGCATGTCTCCCGGGAGGCATACACCAAGCTCTATGCCGCCATCTACCAGTGCAACGACATCCTCAGGCTCTTCGCTGAAAAGAAGGATGTGGATTTCATCGCCGGATCGCGCGAAATGATGGTCGCCGAAGCCCGGGGCCTGCGGGCGTTCCTGCACTTCGAGCTCCTGAAGCTCTACAGCCCCGCCTACACGGTGGACAGCGGCGCGTCGAACATCCTCTGGATGGAGAGCACGCAGGCCAAAGGCGTACAGATGACCACGGCGCAGTTGACCGACAAGGTTATCTCGGAACTGAGCGCCGCAGCCGCGGAGCTCGCCAAATACGACCCCATCGTCACCGGCGTGGGATACGACGAGCTGTCGCTGCTCGGAACCGCGCCCATCGACCGCGTCTGGAAGCTCAACTACTACGGCTGTCTGGCCGCCGAAGCCCGTGCGCTGATGAGCCGCGGAACGGCCGAGGATTTCGGTAAGGCATACGGACTGCTGACGGAGATTATCGGCGAAGGCGGGTACGCTTTCGTGCGGACCGTCTCGGGAACCGACTACGAGTTCTCGGCGGAGTTCATCTTCGCGCTGCCCTCCCCCGAAAAGGGATTCTGCGCCCTCTCGGAAGAGCTCTTCGCGCCCGCGCCCGACGGCAGGGGCATGACTCTCTCGGCACAACTCCCCATCGACGGTCTGCATGCCGACGACCGTCGCCGCAACTGGTTCGACGCGGACAACACGATGCGCACGAAGTTCGCCCCGACGAGCAAGATCGACAAGTGGAAGACCACACCGGCTATCCCGGTGATCAAGATCGGCGAGGTATACCTCATGGCCGCGGAGGCCGCCGCCAAGTCGAACCAGCTCCCGGCGGGTATCGGGCAGTTCAACGACTTCATGACCCAGCGCAACAGCGAATCGATGAAGCTGCCCAACACGGCCACGCAGGCGCAACTGATGGATGCCGTCGACAAGCAGTACCGGTACGAATTCATGGGAGAAGGCGTGCGCTACCACTTCTGCAAGCGCCTCAACCAGACCGTTACGGCCTACGACGGCTCGCAGATAACCGATGTCGGCAAAAAGGCATTCCCCATTGTAAAATAACCTAAGATCAAGCAGATGAACAACATCACAAAATATACCGCCCCGGCACCGCGCAGCGCACGGCCTTTCAGGTTGCTGCGGATGTGCCTGCTGCTGGCCCTCCTGACTTGTATCCCCGCCGGCGTACTCCGTGCGCAGGAGGCCAAAGTCACGTTCCAACTCCGGGAAAAGCCGCTCTCGGCCCTGCTGGCCGAAATCCAGAAGCAGACCGGATACAAAATATTCTACAGCGACAACAACGTCGACGTTTCCCGCAAGGTGAACGTTTCGGCACGGCTGGTGCCCGTCAACAAGGTGCTCGAAAGCATCCTGCCCAAGCTGGGCCTCACCTACCAGTTCATCAACAACACCATCGTGCTGTCGCAGGACCCCAAGGCCGCAGCGACGCAGGGGACCTCGGTAATGGCCAAAGCCGTTCCGGTGCGCACGGTATCGGGCGTGGTCAAAGACGAGGCCGGAAAGCCGATGGTCGGCGTCTCGGTCATCTCGGTCAAGGACAAGCAGCGCGGAACCTCGACGGCCGCCGACGGAACGTTCTCGTTCCGCGTCCCGGCCGATGAGACGCAGCTCACCTTCTCGATGATCGGTATGAAGACCCAGACGCTGCCCGTCGGCAGCGGGACGCTCAACGTCACGATGAAATCCGACGTCATCGAATCCGAAGCGCTCGTGATCACGGGTTTCGTGCCCAAGGCCAAGAACAGTTTCACGGGTACGGCGACGCAGGTGAAGGGTGCCGATCTGGTGAAGGTCAACCCGACCAACGTGCTGCAGGCGCTGCAGGTGTACGACCCGTCGTTCGTGATCTCGGACATCACCGGCGAATTCGGATCGAACCCCAACCACATTCCCGACCGCATCGAAATCCGCGGCGCGAACAGCATGCCCGACATCTCGGAGAACACGCTCCAGACCTACACCTCGCTGCCGATCTTCATCCTCGACGGATTCCAAGTGGAGGTGGAGAAGGTCTACAACCTCGATATCAACCGCGTCGAAAACGTCACCATCCTCAAGGATGCCGCGGCTTCGTCGATCTACGGTTCGCGCGCCGCCAACGGCGTGGTGGTCATCACGACCAAGATGCCCAAGAAAGGCAGCATACAGATCTCTTACACGCTCAACACCAGTATCCAGACCCCCGACCTCTCGTCGTACAACCTGATGAACTCGAAAGAACTGGTGCAGTACTACGAAAAGATGGATATTTTTTCGAAAGGAGCGACCACGGCCGGTGTGGACCCCGAGCGGCGTAACCTGCTGACCATGCTCAGGATGGAGGCCGCCAACGGCGTAGACACCTATTGGCTGGCACAACCGCTGCGTACCGCGTTCATGCACAACCACTCGCTCTTCCTCGAAGGCGGAACGGACGTCGGCAGGCCGGGTACGGACCGCACGCTGCGCTATCAGATCAACCTCAACGGCAACTTCTCGGACGGCGTGATGCTCGGATCGCTGCGCAACACCTACGGCGGCGGCGCGAAGCTGATCTACGACACCCGCAAACTACAGTTGACCAGCGACCTGCAGGTGGGATTCACCGACACGAAGGATTCGCCCTACGGCGACTTCTCGACCTACACCCAACTGCTCCCGGTGTTCCGCATCAAGGACAGCAACGGGGAGTATTTCCCGACCCTCTCGGCGAACAACATCCCGCTCTACGAGAACTATCCTTGGACCAGCATCGGATCGTCGGTGCTCGGCACCCAGATCAACCCGCTCTACGAGGCGAACAACCTGAACAACTTCTCGCGCGGCAACAACCTCAGCCTGACCTATCAACTGGGCGCCAACTGGGAGATCGTCAAAGACCTGCGCCTGCGGGGAGAGTTCAGCTACAACCGGCAGGAGAAGATCAGCGAAAAGTACGTTTCGCCGTTCAGTTCGGCCATCACCGACGGACTCGAAAACAACTCCATCGAGCAGCTCTACCGCCGCGGAAGCTATAACAAGAGCAACGCCACGCAGACAAGTTACTATGGCAAGGTGAACCTCTCCTACCTGAAGAGTTTCGGCCGCCACACCGTGCAGGCCGTGCTGGGCGGTGAGATCAAGGAGGACAACGCCGAAAGCGACAGCTATTCGGTGACGGGATTCCTCAACGACTCGCAGACCTACCCCTCCGACGGTGCGCAGTACCCGCTTTCGGGACGCCCCTCCGGTTCAAGCAGCATCGTCCGCATGGCGGGCGCCTTCGCGACGGTCAACTACTCGTTCGACAACCGCTACATGATCGACGGAAGCTACCGCGTGGACGGCTCGTCGAACTTCGCCAGCAAGCAGCGCGTATCGTCGTTCTGGGCCGTGGGCGTGCGGTGGAACGTGATGAACGAGAAGTTCATGAACCGCAGAATCTTCGACAGCTTCGCCCTGAAAGCCAACATCGGCACCACCGGTAACTCGAACTTCGCGCTGAGCCAGATCCTCAACATGTACAAGTACCTGACGATGTACGACGGAATCACGGGCGCGGAGCTCATGTCGCTGGCCAACCCCGACCTCAAATGGCAGACGACGCTCAAACGCAATATCGGCCTCGAGCTGGGATTCCTCCAGAACCGCATCAACTTGGAGTTCAACTACTACTCGAACACCACGGACAACAACATCACCCGGGTGGATATCCTGCCCTCGACGGGATTCTCGTCCTACACGGCCAACCAAGGCGACGTCAGCAACAAGGGTTTCGACTTCAACCTCTCGGTAACGCCCGTCCGCACCAAGAACTGGCAGTTCAACTTCTTCGTGAACGGACAGCACAACCGCAACAAGCTGACCAACCTCTCGGAGGCCCTCAAGGACTACAACAAGCAGATCATGGAAGGGCAGACGACGACCGACAAGACCAAGATCGAAAACGTCTTCCTGTTCGAAGAAGGCAAGTCGCTCACGGCGATCTACGCCGTGCCGTCGGCCGGCATCGACCCCGGAACGGGACAGGAGATATTCATCACCAGAGACGGCAAGCGCACCTTCACATGGAATTCGGCGGACCAAGTGGTCGTAGGCGACACGGAGCCCGATCTCCGGGGTTACTTCGGCGTGAACCTCAGCTACAAGCGCTGGTCGCTAAACACCAGCTTCGAGTATTCGTTCGGCGGCGAGCTGAACAATGAAACGCTCAGGGACCGCATCGAGAATACCTCGATGAACAACTCGGCCAACCGGGTGGCCTACAACATGGACCGCCGGGCCCTCTACGACCGCTGGTCGGAGCCGGGGCAGAGCGCCAAGTACCGCGGCATCAACGTCTCGGGAAAGACCTATGCCAGCTCGCGTTTCGTGCAGAAGAACAACTACCTGCGGATGAACTCGATACGCATCATGTACAACCTCAACAATCCCGACAGGCGGCTGCTGGGCATGTCGATGCTCCGCATCGCAATCTCGGCCAACGATCTGTTCTACTCCTCCACCATCCGGCAGGAGCGCGGACTCTCGTACCCCTATGCCCGCACGTTCACACTCAGTCTTCAGGCTAACTTCTAAAAACAGATTCCTATGAAAATAAGATATATCGCAACCCTGCTGCTGTTGGCCGTCGGCACCGTATCGTGCAAAAACTGGCTCGACGTATATCCCCGCTCGGAGATCACCTCGAACAAGGTCTTCGAGAACGAAGACGGCTTCTACTCCGCGCTCGCGGGCCTTTACATCAAGATGGCCGACGACAAACTCTACGGATTCGACCTCACATGCGGATACCTCGATATGATGGGAGGAGCCGTGTACATGGGCAGCGGCAACATGGTAACCTACCATGCCAACAACTTCTACAACGACCCGACCTACGCTTCCGCAGTGGAGGCGCTGCAATTCCCCGCATTCAACTACACGCGCGGAGGAATACGCACCACAGCCACCGACACCACGCTGGAGACGATCTGGACGAAGATGTACAACACCATCACCAACGCCAACCTGCTGCTCCAAGAACTCAATACGACCGATGTAACGTTTGAAACGGGTGTCAAAGAGCTGCTGACGGGCGAGGCGCTGGCCGTGAGAGCCTATCTGCACCTCGACCTCGTGCGCCTCTTCCAGCCGCCCTACCTCTCGGAGCAGGGCAAGACGGCCAAACGCATCCCCTACATGGAGTCGCTCGACGCGCTGAAGTTCGTTCCCTCGTCGACAACCGACGAGATACTGGACAAGGTGGACGCCGACTTGGCCTACGCCGCGGAGATCATGAAGGACAACGACCCCATCAGTTCGAACAAGAGCTACCACACACTGATGTTCACCACCAACCGCCAGTACAAGTTGAACTACTACGCCGTGAAACTGCTTCAGGCGCGGTCGTTTCTCTACCGCGGCAAGGACAAGGCAGCGTATGACGCCGCTATGGAAGTCATCAACAATGCCTCGGGAGCCGGAGTTCATTTCATCACCGAAGCCGAACGAACCAAGTTCGACAGTTACGGAACCCCCGTGGACCGCAGCTGCCCGATGGAAAATCTCTTTGCCGTGCTGACGGACGATCTGGACGAAAACATGCGTGATGCCCTCAGCACGACCGGCAAAAGGCTCAAAATGTTCGGCCGCTTCATGTCGAACAAATGGCTGAGTGCAACTTCCGGACTGGTGCCCGCAGCTTTCTTTTCGGCAGCGAGCGATATCCGCATCAATCTCTGGAAGAAAAGCAGCTACCCATCGGGAATGATCGGAAAATATATCCGCGAGTCGAGTACGGACGAAGACGTAGCGCTCTACCCGAAGCAGGCGGTGACGCTGCTCAAACTGGGTGAGGCCTATCTGATCGCCGCCGAAGCGGCCATCGAGGCTGTCAGTCCGAGCGAAGGCCTGAGCATCCTCCAGCAGCTCCAGACTGCACGGCAGGGCGGCGTATACAACCAGACCGACGGTCTGAAAGAGGAAATCCTGTTGGAATACCGCCGCGAGACGCTCGGCGACGGACAGCTCTTCTACGCCTACAAGCGGCGCAACGAGGAGCGGCTGCACACGCTGTTCCAAGTCCCGGAACTGACCTATTACTTTACGATGAACGACAACAGATATACGCCCGATATTCCCGACAAGGAGTTCAACGCGGGCCGAACCTATTAAGAGATGAAAGCCATGAAAAAATACATCATATCCATTCTGGCGGTAGCCATCGCTTTCGTAGCCTGCAAAAAAGAGGATATCCCGGTGTACGACGCCGAGCATCCCTCGCTGAATTTCGTCAAGAGCTATTTCTTGCCCGGATTGAATCTGGACGGCAGTGCCCTCGACACGCTGAAACTCGTCGCCGTGTTCTACGCCGGTCAGGAGCAGGCCGATTTCAAACTCCCGGTATATCTGTCCGGACCCACTGTGGACCACGACCGGAAATACACCGTGCGCGTATCGACCGAGAAAAGCTACGGCGATCTGGTGGAAGGCGTACACTTCACGCTCCCGGAGAGCCAGATTCTCCACGCAGGACAATATGCCGATTCGGCCGTCGTTCATGCAAACATCTCCAAGCTGCGCGCCGACAAGGCTTCGGGGACGCTGGTTCTCGAACTGGTCCCGGGAGATGTTTTCACCACCGGACTGGAGCACTACCAGAGCATCGGACTGGAAATATCGGGCGAGGGATTCACCAGCCAGCCGGTATTCTGGAACAAGAACGACCTGAACACCTACGGCGGCAACTTCACCTCGATCAAAGCCGAGAAATACGTCGAACTGAACGGAGTGACCTCCGACAGTTGGCAGGAGAGCAACAAAGCCAAGCTCTACGCTTACGGAAAGCGCACCTACGAATGGTTCCGCGACAACCCCACTTACGACAACGGGGTGCTGGTGGAGTTCAAGGGAACGATCAATTACGAATAAAGACGAACGACCATGAAAATACTCAAATACCTGACGGTTATTCTGGCAGCCGCCCTCGCGGCGACGGGCTGCTACGACGACAAGGGCAGCTACTACACCGGTTCGTGGACCAGCATCGCCGCGGTGGAAGGCATGAGCATACCCGGTACCGAAACGAAAGCCAACATCGAACTGATCGAGGATGAAACGCTGAGCCTCAACCCCACGGTCCGGTTCAATCCGGGTGTGGACGCATCGCAGTTCACCTACGACTGGATTATGGGCGGCGACACCATCGCCTCGGGACTCAAACTTGACTGGACGGTAACCCGTACCGAGAAGATGGAGTTCAACAACCAAGGGCAAACCTCGTTCTGGCTGGCCATCAACAACAAAAAATCGGGCGAAAACTGGTGCTATTACATCCAAAACACAAGCGGCTCCATTCAAAAGGTAACGATTTCCCAAACGGTAACGCCGAAGATCGGTGTCTTCGTCTATGAAAAGGAGGACGGAACCATCGAATGGGGTTCGGTCAAAGGCTCGAACGCCGAAACTCCGGAGGCATTTACGACGCTCTACACCGACCTTTACACCCGTTACAACACGTCGCGCAAGATCGACGGCACCGTAGCCGGAGCTACCTACACCGGACCGAAACTTATTGTCTACACCAATCATGCACCGGATTACGGCGTGATCGTGGAAACGTCGGAATCGGGCGATTACCCGATGGGCTTCCACATGGGTACGATCAGCGACGAGGTATTCCAGGGTGCCCCCGACGGCGAGATCAAGGGGCAGGGATTCTACAAAGGAGGCATGCAGGAGATGCTGATCGGCAGTTCGCTCTTCATCGCTCCGAGCAATAATGCCTATCAGGTGATTCTTCCCGGGGCCGATCCCACACAAGGCAATGTGGTGCAGACCATGGGTGCAAATCCCTATGCGAACCGGATGCATTTCTCGGTACAGCGCATGACCTCGGACGAACTCTGGTATTACCGCTACGACGCCAGCCGGGGTTACCTGCGCCAGATACTGCCGGACGAGAACGGTGCGGTGCTCAAAGCCGACCGGATCATCGGCGTATGCCGCCAGCCGACATTCACCGACAAGCAAATCAAGATGTTCGTGGCGGTGAAATCGGGCTCCTCCTATCTGCTCTACACCTACACCTATGAGCAGAAGACCAGCGGCAGCGACATTATCACCTATGTCGGCAAGAAGGACATCACCTCATGGGCCGGAGGCATGAGCGACGACTGCACGATGTTCACCAACGGCGTCGAAGTACCGCTCAACTACCTCTACATCGCCAAGGGACGCGATCTCTGGCGTACGAGCTACGAGTCGCAGGACGCCCCGCAGGTGGCAAAGAGTTTCCCGGCGCCGATCACGGCCGCTGAAGTGGTCATAACCGCCCCGAACAGCATCAGCGTCAACACCAAAGAGGTATATACGGCGGTATTCACCTACGACAGCAGCGCCAAAACGGCGAAAATGTACGTTCTGGATGCCAAGGCCGACGACCTGAGGGCCTACTCCGAGGTGGAAACCGCGATCCCGGGCAAGGTGGTTCGCTACCGGGCCAACCAATAGACAACCCAAAACGAAGGGATTATTTCCGGCAGTCCCGCATGGGACTGCCGGAAATAATGCTTATCTTTCGAAGACAATCCGCACATGCAAACCATGAAAAGAATCCTATTCGTCCTGCTGCTCTTCGCCGCCGCGACCGGGTTCGCCCAAGAGCCGTTCCGGCTCCAGACGGGCGACCTGCTCTTTCAGGTCAACGGCCGGAGCGCCTACACCGAAGCCATCATGAACGTGACATCGGGCATCGAGCAACTGGAATTTTCGCATGTGGGCGTGGCCTATGTCGAAGACGGGGAGACCTATGTGCTCGAAGCCGTGCCCTACGGGGTCGTCAAGAGCAGGCTGGACAAGTTTTTCCGCAACTCCCAACTGGTCGACGGCAAGCCGGTCGTGGTGGTCGGCAGGCTGAAGCCCCGGTTGCAGAAGAACATCCCGGCGGCCATCGACCGGATCGAAAAGCTGTTGGGAAAACGTTACGACTATCTCTTCAACCCCGACGACGACACCTACTATTGCAGTGAACTAATCTATGTCTCCTACCTCCGTCCCAACGGAAAGCCGATCTTTCGGATGAAGCCCATGACCTTCCGCGATAAGACGACAGGCGAGACGAGCCCCCTGTGGATCGAACATTTCAAGCGCCACAAATGCGATATTCCCGAGGGCGTGCCGGGCACCAACCCGGGCGACATGTCCCGTTCGAAGGCTATCCGCATCGTCCATCGCTATTTCTGAAACTCCTACAAACTATCAACACACAATTTATGTTCAAACAAGTTCTTACGCTTTCGCTCTGCGCCCTGATCGCCGCCGCGCCCCTCGAGGCCAAAAGCAAGAAAAGCAGCCGGAAAAAAGTCCAGACGTCGCAAACCGCGGAAAAACCCAAGGAGAGCGCCTACGACAAGCTCTTCAAGAAAAAGCACGAAGTGGCCGATGGCATGGTCAAGCTGCACAAGATCGACAACAAACTCTATTTCGAATTCCCGCAGGAGCTCTTCGGACGTGAAATGCTGCTGGGATCGGTGATCTCGGAGACCTCGGACAACCTCACGGGAG
The DNA here is from genome assembly GCF_900083545.1 of Alistipes provencensis. Classification (NCBI taxonomy): domain Bacteria; kingdom Pseudomonadati; phylum Bacteroidota; class Bacteroidia; order Bacteroidales; family Rikenellaceae; genus Alistipes; species Alistipes provencensis. Next base: position 3,586,974 of record NZ_LT559262.1, read on the forward strand.
TCCCCGGCTCGAAATCCTACACGCCGCTCCACATCACCTTCACCAAGACGGGCGAGAACGTGCAGATCCGCGAAATCAACGCCGACAACTATACGCTGGGCGTGGCCGGGAACATCCTCCGCTCGCTCGACCGGAACAACATCCCCACGATCTTCCGCAACTTCAAGATCGACGCCTACAACGCCGACTCGACGGCCGTGGTGTTCAACGTCACGGACCTCTTCGTGAGCCACGTCAAGGAGCTGTCGCCCTTCTCGTACCTCGGGGCCTACGGCGGTTCGGGGTCGCCGAGCCTCAGCGAGTCGTTCAAAAAGGAGCTCTCGTCGCTGGGCGGCATCAAGTCCTTCGCCGACAACCTCACGGTGAAGAGCACCCTGAGCTACACCTACTCGGTAACGCACCCCGTGACGAAACAGAAGATCGTGGACAACGAGCCGCTGACGGCTGTCATGACCCGCACGCTGGTGCTGCTCGACGAGGAGCCCTACCGCCCCCGCATCACCGACAGCCGCATGTCGGTATTCCCCACCGGAAAATACCTGTACAGCGACAAGGAGCAGCGCGTGAAGGCCGTCTATCTGGCCAACCGCTGGCGACTGGAGCCGTCGGACACGGAGGCATGGAAGCGCGGCGAGTTGGTCGAGCCCGTGAAGCCGGTCGTCTTCTACATCGACCCGGATTTCCCCGAGAAGTGGCAGCCCGCAGTCTATGAGGGCGTCATGCAGTGGAACGAGCTCTTCGCCAAGATCGGGTTCAAGAACGCCGTGAAGGCGCTGCCCTACCCCGAAGACGATCCGGAGTTCGATCCCGACAACATCAAATACTCCTGCCTGCGCTACGCCCCGGTGCCCATCGCCAACGCCATGGGTCCCTCGTGGGTCGATCCGCGCAGCGGCGAGATACTCAACGCCTCGGTCTACGTCTTCCATGACGTCGTGAAGATGCTCAACCGGATGATCTTCGTGCAGACCTCGCAGGCCGACGAGCGCGTCCGCCGGGTCAACCTCCCCGACGAGGTGATGCTCGACGGGCTCCGCTATGTACTGGCGCACGAGGTGGGACACTGTCTGGGATTCATGCACAACATGAGCTCGTCGTCGGTGATTCCCGTCGATTCGCTCCGCTCGCCGTCGTTCACCCAAAAATACGGCACGACGACCTCGATCATGGACTACGCCCGTTTCAACTATGTGGCCCAGCCCGGTGACCGGGAGCGCGGCGTGAAGCTCACCCCGCCCCGTTTCGGCATCTACGACGAATATGCCGTGAAGTGGCTCTACACCCCGGTTCCCGACGCCAAGACCCCCGAGGAGGAGTATGCCGTGACCTCGAAATGGATCACCGAGGCTTCGGCCGACCCGACCTACCGCTACGGCAAGCAGCAGTTCGGCGGCATCGTCGATCCCAAGTCGCAGACCGAGGACCTCGGCGACGACGCCGTGGCCGCTTCGGAGTACGGCATCAAGAACCTGCGCTACATCCTCGCCAATCTCGACGCATGGCTGGCGGCCGGGGACGACGACTATTCGCAGCGCAACAGCATGTACACCAACATCGTGAACCAGTACATGAACTACATCCAGCACGTCTACGCCAACATCGGCGGCATCTACCTCAACGAGAAGATGGAGGGCGACCCCGTGGAGGCCGTGGTGTGCGTACCGCGCGAGAAGCAGCGCCGGGCGCTGAAATTCATCCTCGCGGAGCTCAAGCAGATGCAGTGGCTCGACAATGCGCCGCTGCTGGAGAAGGTGACCATCCTCGGTTCACCGAAGGAGGCCGTGCGCGAAGCCGTCATCAAGGCCGTAGTCAACGCCCCGGCCAAGAAGACTCTGGCGATCAACGCCCAGTTGTCGAAGGACCCCTACACCCCCGAAGCCTGCTACAAGGACGTTTCGGACTTCGTGTGGGAGCCGACCGTGCGCAACCGCCGCCTGACCGAGGATGAAATGGCCATCCAGCGCGAATTCCTCAAGGCCGCAACCGCCAAGGCCGGGCTGAAGAACTACACCGCCGGAGGCAGCACGGCATTCGCCGCGGACGACGCCGAACGGGAGGCTTTCGGAGCATTCACCCAGCCGGCACCGCTGTGCAGTTGTGCAGGGTGCGAGCACGGAATCGCGGCCGACGCCGTGTCGGGATTCGGGGCTCCCCGGTTCCAATACTTCACGCAGAAGGACATCTCGATGATCTACTACAACGACATCCTGCGCATCCGCAACCTGCTGCGCGGCAAGGCGGCATCGGCGTCGGGCGAGACCCGCATGCACTACCAGTACCTGCTGCACAACCTCGACAAAGCGCTCAACAAATAATGTCTTCAGCCATGAGAACATCCCTGAACAAGATCGGCGCGCTGCTGCTTGCCGCACTTCTGGCCACGACCGTGCTGCCCGGCGGGGCGCACGCGGCGGCAAAGGGCCGCAAGGACAAGAAGAAGAGCGAGGCCCCGGCGCCCAAGAAGCTGTCGGCCTATGAAAAACTCTTCAAGGACAAGAAGGCCAAGACGTCCGACGGACTTTTCAAACTCCATATCATCGACGGAAAACTCTACACGGAGATTCCGCTCGACATCCTCGAACGCGAGTTCGTCATCAACACCTCGATCGAGGAGTCGTCGCTGGCCGACTACGGACTGGCGGGTCAGCAGCCGCTGCCGCCCTACCACATCACGTTCTCGCGCCGGGATTCGGTGGTGAGGATGCACGAGGTGCCGCGCCGCACGCTCTCCGACGGCGACGCCGGCATCGCCCGGGCGCTGGAGATCAGCACGGCGATGCCCATCGTCGCCAGCTACCCGATCAAGGCCTACAACGCCGATTCGACGGCCGTGGTGATCGAGAATACGGCGCTGTTCATGAGCGACAACGAACACCTCAAGGCGTTCGAAGCCCGCGGCATGAGCCCGCTGCACATCTCCCGGGCCAGCTACAAGTCGGACCGTTCGCTGCTCCGCGACGTGGAGGGCGGAAAGGAGTATGCGTCGGTCATCAGCGACATGACCTACGGCGTGACGACGCAGTATTTCATCTTCACCATCTGCAAGGACAAGCCCTTCACGGCCCGCGCACGCCGCACGATCACGATGCTCCCCGAGGAGTGCGCCCCGGCGCGCATCGCCGACCCGCGGATCGGCGTGCTGCCCGTACCCTTCACCCGCTTCACCGCGGAGCAGGGCGCGCGTCCGGCCTACTTCGCCTCGCGGATCAACTTCCGGCACGGGGATGAGATTCGTCCCGTGACCTTCTACATCGACACCCTGTTCGCCCCGGCATGGCAGCAGGGCATCCGCCGCGGCATCGGGCTGTGGAACGAAGCCTTCCGCCGCATCGGCATGGGCGACGTGCTGAAAGCCGAAACCTACCCCGCCGGCGGGTTCGACAGCAACAATCCCGGAGGGTTCTATGTGAAATACGTCGCATCGACCAATCCGAAGATGACGGTCAACCTCTCGACCGACCCCCGCAGCGGCGAGATCACGGGCGGACGCATCCACCTGACGGAGAGCCTGCTCGACGAGATCCGCCTGCGCCGCTTCATCGACCTCTCGGCCGCAGACCCCGCGGCACGCGACATGGTGCTCGACGACGAGGAGCTCGCCTCGTCGCTGGCCGCTCACACGGCGCGCGGCGTGGCTCAGGTGCTCGGCCTTGCGACCAACTACGCGGCGGCAGCGGCCTACCCGACCGATTCGCTGCGCTCGGCGTCGTTCACCCGCGAGAACGGCATCTGCTCGTCGGTCACGGCGCTGAACGACTACAACTACCTCGCACAGCCCGGGGACAAGGGCGTGCGGCTGGTGAACGACTGTCTGGGCAAATACGACTACTTCGCCATCCGCTGGCTCTACGGCGACATCGCAGGGGCCAAGACCCCCGACGAGGAGCAGAAAGCCCTTTCGGAGATGCTGCGCGAGAAAGCCGGCGACCCGGCCTACTACTACGGCAATTACTGGTACGACTACTATTTCGGCGACGTACGGCTGGCCTACTACAATCTGGGCGACGATCCCGTGAAGCGGACCCTTTACCGGTTCGAGAACCTGCGCACCGTTGCACGGCATGCGGCGGAGTGGCTCGAAGGACGCGATGCGGACGGGAGCTACCGCGCAGAGGCTATCGCGGCACTATCGCGGGGCGTCCGGGAGGTGGTCTCCTACATGGCGGCCTACATCGGCGGCGTCTACTACACCGAGGTCACGGAGGGCGACGGGCAGACGATGCTCCGCGTCGTGCCCAAGGAGGAGCAGCGGCGCTATGTGAAGGAGACGCTGAAGGCCATCGAGGACCTTTCGTGGCTCGACACGAAGCTCACCGAAGGCCAGTTGGCCAACCTTTCGCAGTCCGTGCAGACGGATTGTCTGGGGACGCTGGTGAAGCGGCTGGAGACCCTGCCCCGTTACCAGAACGGGCTGGCGGGGGCTTACACCCCGGGCGAAATGGCCGCGGACATGGCCGACTACATCTTCCGCGACGTGAAGGCCGGACGCAAACTGTCGGACTACAACCGGCTGCTCCAGCAGGCGTTCACGGGCGTGGTCATCGGCGGCTCGAAAGTCCTCGCCGAGCCCAAGGCCGCCAAGGGCCGGGCCGCGGCGTTTGCGGCGACGGACGAAGAGGCCATGCAGCCCGCATTCCCCTACGAAGCCACGGCGACGCTGGAACCGATCAGCGCATACGGCAAATACCGGATGATGTACTACGCCAAGGATTTCTCGGAACACATCTACTACGGCATGCTGCTGCAGCTCCGCGACATCTACCGGCAGGGCGTCACAGCGGCGTCGGACGCTTCGTCGCGCGACTTCTGCCGCTACATGCTCCGCCGAATCGAGAACTCGCTGAAAACAGACTGACCCCCGGGGCGACCCGACTGAAACGAAGGCGCGGAATGTTCCGCGCCTTCGTTTCGTATCCGGGTGCAAAAGACGACGGAGAGCGCCGCAACACCCTGCACCGCCGATAGAACCCGCTTTTAAGCGGGAAAGGCGTTTTGCAGAAACCGGAAAATAAATTACCTTTGTGTGATGGCAAAAGAGAGCATGGAAAAACTGGAAGCCTGCGCCGCAGCGCTGCGCAGACATCATTTCGAAGCGGCAGTCGTCGGCGGCACGGCCGAGGCTTTCGCCGTGATGAAAGCCGTCGCGGAGGCCGAACGCCCGCGGCTGGCGTCGTTCGGCGATTCGATGACGATGCGCGCAACGGGCATCATCGAATGGCTGGCCGGCAACGAAGAAGTAACCCTGCTCGACGGATTCGACGCCTCGATGCCCTACGGGGAGCGGCTCGAAATACGCCGGCAAGCCCTGATGTCGGACCTCTTCGTGACGGGCGTGAACGCCGTGACCGAAGCGGGAACGCTCCTCTGGCTCGACAAAGTCGGCAACCGCATCGCTCCGGTGGCGTTCGGGCCCCGCAAAGTCATCATCGTGGCGGGCCGCAACAAGGTGGTGGCCGACCGCAACGAGGCCGAGGAGCGCATCCGCCGCATCGCGGCGCCGCAGAACATCGCCCGCCACCCCGGATTCCGCACGCCCTGCGCCGTAACGGGCGTCTGCTCGGACTGCAACTCACCGGACCGGGTATGCAACACGCGGATGGAGATGCTGCGCTGCTGGCCCGACAAGCGGGTGCTGGTGGTATTGATCGACGAAGATTTGGGATTATGATGAAAGGACTGAAATACTGCGCCGCAGCGCTGCTGACGCTCGTGCTGGCGGCCTGCAACGAATCGGAAGTGTTCTACACGGTGGCTTATCCCGTCGTGCGCGTCGAGGCCGAAGTAACCGTTCCGAGCCCCGAACCCGAACCCGAACCTGAGCCGGAACCTGAGCCCGAGCCGGAACCGGAACCCGATCCGACGCCGGAAAGCCGGGCGGACGAGGGTGAAACGACAGACCCGGTGATCGAGCGGATCAAGGCCGAGATCGTCGCGTCGGCACATGTGCAGGCGGGCGGGCGTTATGTGCTCAACTTCTCGAAATACAACGGCGGGCGGGCGCAGATCGAGACCGCAACGGAGACCGGAACGGTGGCGGCGGCATTCTTCAAGACCCCGGGCACGAGCGACATCCTGTTCTACTGTCCGGAGCCCGAAGCGGAGTACACCTGTACCCTCTCGACCTACAAGGATACGGACGGGCAGACCAAGACGATGCTCGTCACCGACCTGACCGAGGAATACAAAGCCCTCTACCCCGATGCGGGAATCACGAAGGCCGAACGCCGGTCGTACACCTCGACAAACGCGAATTGAGATGGCTAAAGTCAAAAAGGCATATTTCTGCAAGAACTGCGGGTTCGAAGCCCCCAAATGGCTGGGGCGCTGTCCGTCGTGCGGCGAATGGAATACCTTCACCGAGGAGATCATCGCCCGCGAAAGCGGCTCGGTGGCAGCGACCGTGGCGGGACCCCTGCCCACGGCGAAGCCCCAGCGGGTGAAGGACATCCGCGAAAGCGAGCATGTGCGCATCGACCTCGGGAATGCCGAGGTCAACCGGGTGCTGGGCGGCGGCATGGTCCCCGGATCGCTGGTGTTGGTGGGCGGCGAGCCGGGAATCGGCAAATCGACCCTCTCGCTGCAGATCGCGCTGGCGGCCAACGGGCTGAAAACCCTCTACGTCTCGGGCGAGGAGTCGGCCGAGCAGATCAAGATGCGCGCGGCACGCATAGGAATCGGCAACGACGAGTGTCTGATCTATCCCGAAACGCTGTTGGAGAACATCGTAGCGCAGATCGCCGAGCACCGTCCCGACTTAGTGGTGATCGACTCGATACAGACCATCTACACCGACCTGCTGGATTCGTCGGCGGGAAGCGTATCGCAGATCCGCGAATGCGCGGCGACGCTGCTGAAATACGCCAAGTCGACCGGAACGTCGATCTTCATCATCGGACACATCACCAAGGACGGTTCGATAGCCGGTCCCAAGATATTAGAACACATCGTCGACGTGGTCCTGCAGTTCGAGGGCGACAGCAACAACATCTACCGCATCCTGCGGGGCATCAAGAACCGCTTCGGCGCCACGTTCGAAATCGGCGTGTTCGAGATGCTCGACGCCGGGCTGCGGGGGGTCGACAATCCGTCGGAAATCCTGCTGACCCACTACGAAGAGCCCCTTTCGGGCATCGCCGTGGGGGCTTCGGCCGACGGCGTGAGGCCCTATCTGATCGAAGTGCAGGCGCTGGTGAGCGGCGCGGCCTACGGCACGCCCCAGCGTTCGACGACGGGTTACGACGGGCGGCGCATGAACATGCTGCTGGCCGTACTGGAAAAGCGCGTGGGGATGAAGATGTTCCAGAAGGACGTCTTCCTGAACTTCGCGGGCGGATTCAAGGTCGCCGACCCGGGGCTGGACCTCGCGGTGGTGGCGGCCGTCATTTCGTCCTACTACGACCGGCCCGTGGCCGAAGGGGTCTGCTGCGCGGGCGAAATCGGACTCTCGGGCGAAGTGCGCCCCGCACCCCGCACCGAACAGCGCATCAGCGAGGCGGCGCGGCTGGGATTCAAACGCATCATCGTCTCGGGCTATCTGGCCAAAGGCGCCAAACGCCCCAGAGGAATCGAGGTCGTGCCGATAAACAGCATCGACCAGCTCCCCCGGGCGCTCTTTCTGGAATAAGCTTCTAATTGAACCGATACCCCGCCTTGCGCAGGTCGTCCGACGAACGGAAAGGCTTGGGAGGCGTCAGGTAACGGGCGAGAAACTCGTAAGCCTTATAACGGATGTCGGTCGCTTCGCGGGTGTCGATGCGGTCGAACAGGTGTGCCCCGGGCATCGGCGGATAGACCTTATATTCGAAATCCTTTTTATAGAAATTCAGCGAGTCGATCATGCGCCGGACCTCGCGGACGCTCACGTCGTCGTCGTTCTCCGCAGTAGTGATCATCAACGGAATCCGCAGCTCTTTGGCATAGTTCACCGGTGAACGGCGGGCATACTCCTCGGGAGCCTCTTGCGGGGTCTTGCCGATATGGTACGAAGCGGTGAAGTTATCGGTATACCCCGGCTTCTGATATTCGAGACGGTAGGTCACGTCGGAGACCGGGACCCCCGCATAACCGCAGGCATAGACCTCGGGATATTTACAGGCGTTCATCAGCGTAATCATCCCGCCGTGGCTCCATCCCAGCAGCCCCACCCGCCGGGAATCGACCATGCGGTAATTCTCCACCATGTAACGGGCAGCCGCCAGCACGTCCTCGTTCTCCAGTCCGCCGTAGTCGATGCTCCGGTAGAAACCCTTGCCGTAGCCCGTGCTGCCGCGGTAGTCGGGCGCCACGACAAGGTATCCCTGAGCCACGAGTTCACGGATGACATGCGCATAGACCGTGGAGAAAGTGCCGTGGATGCCCCCGTGGGAGAAAACGACCAACGGATATTTCCTGTTCTGCTTCGCCTTTTTGGGAATGAAGACATAGGCGTAGAAGACGAGGTCGTTGTCCAGCAGGGCGTCGTGGAAAGCATTGCCCGTTGGGATTTGCCGGAAACGCGGCGGACCGGTCAGGCGGACCTTATCGACATAGGCCACGTCGTCCATCTTGTCGTACCACAGCACATCCTCGAGTTTCTTGACCACCACGTCAAAATCATGTCCCTGATCTGCGATGCGAGCGGCGAGCGCCGTATGGCTCACCTCCTTTTTCTCCTGCGCCCCGGCTGCTGCGACGAACAGCAGGAAGAGCGCAACGATCGTTTTTTTCATAGTTCCGAGCGATTTAATCATTCATTGTATTGACTGTCGTTTTTCAGAATTCGGCCCCGTCACCGGGCGCAGCCCGTTCGAGACTCTTGATATAGTCGTTGGGACGCATCCCGAACTGCTTGAAAAAGCACTTGGCAAAATAGGACGACGAGTTGAACCCCACCAGAAAACCCACCTCCGTGGCCCGGTAATGCCCCTCGGCCATCAGTTTGCAGGCCACTTTGAGTCGGATGAGTTTGATAAAATCGTTGGGGGTCGTCCCGGTGATGGCTTTCAGTTTGACGAACACCGAGGTGCGGCTCATCCCCATCTCTTGTGCCAACATTTCAATGGAGAAGTCCGGCACGGTGATGTTCTCCGTAATGATGGCCGTACAGCGGTCTACAAACTCCTGATCCAGCCGGTTGTAGGCCTCGATGCGCGTCGCAGGCTGGGGCGTGGAAACAAAGACCTCGCGGAGCCGGTTGCGGCCGGCAATGAGGTTTGTGAGCTGTGCATTGAGGTGGGCAATGGAGAAGGGTTTTTCGATGTAGGCGTCGGCGCCGTACTCCAACCCCTGAATCTTGGTTTCGAGGTTGGTCTTGGCGGTCAGCAGCACCACCGGGATATGCGAAGTGTCGATGTCGGTCTTGATGCGGCGACACAGCTCGAGGCCGTCCATTCCGTCCATCATCACGTCGCTTATCACCAGATCGACCCGGTTTTTGGCCAGCATAAGCAACGCCTCCTCGCTGCTCGCCACAGCGATACAGAAGTAGCGTTCGCCCAATACCCGGGTGAGAAAATCCAGTATTTCGGCATTATCGTCGACCAGCATGACAGTATAGCGCCGCACCGGGGCTCCGGCCTCCTCAACGGCCTCCGGATCGGAGTCGGCAGGGCTCTCCGAGATGAGATCGTCGATGATGAACTCATGGAGCCGGCTCTCCGTCCCGGTGTCGGCCGCCGACGTCCCGCGGACGGGCAGTTCCACACGGAAGGAGGCGCCCGAAAGCCCATCGTCCCGGTCGGAAACGGAGATCGTCCCTCCGAGTAATTCAACCAATTGCCGGGTCATGTGCAGCCCGATGCCGCTGCCTTTGGTCGCCGAACGGTCGGAAGCGACCTGATAGAAAGGCCGGAATATCTTCTCGCGCTCAGCAGGGGCAACGCCCGGCCCGTCGTCTCCGACAACGAATGTCACCAGCTCCCCGCATTGCCGCACTTCGAGCCAGATATACCCGGAGGCATGTTTGATGGCATTGGAAAGGAGGTTGCTGAGAATCTTGGTCAGCGCCTCACGATCGGTGATCAGCGTCAGGTCCTGCGGCTCGACCGCCACATTCAACCGGATGCCCCGCTGCCGGGCCGTCGGGCCGAACAGCGGCACGATCCCGTCGACGAGCTCCTTCACGCCGCAGGGAGCATAGCTGAGACGGTAATTGCCCGAATCGACCTTGCGGAAGTCGAGCAGTTGTGTCACCAGCGCAAAGAGACGTTTGTAGTTCATCTCGATAATATCGAGGTATTCGCCGTATCTGTCGTTCATCGGCCGCGACTTGCGAATGTATTCCAGCGGCCCGATGATGAGGCTCAGCGGCGTCCGTATCTCGTGCGTAATGTGGGTGAAGAAGTTGATCTTGGCGTCGTAGACCTCCTGCCGGGTCTTCGCTTCAAGCTGCCGGAGTTTCTCGCTGTGCTTCCTGTCCGAACGCCGGAGCAGGTAACGGATCAGGACGGTCAGCCCCAGCAGCAGGATAAGCGCATAGAGCGTCAGCGCCACGGGCGATTTGAGCGCATGCGGACGGACGACGATATCGAGCACGGTCTGTCCGCCACCCCACACCCTGTTGTTGCCTGCACTCTCGATACGCAACGTATAGCGGCCGGAAGGAAGGTTGTTGTAGTTGACGATACGGTTGCGGCCGTCGGTGACATACCATTTGTCGTCGAAGCCATCCAGTTTGTAACGGTAGAGCATCTCGGCCGGATTGACGTAACTCAATGCCGCGAATTCGATACTGAGCATCCGCTGGTCGTGAGCCAGCACAACCTCACGCGTCGTCTCGATGGAACGCACCAGCGGCGATCCGTCGCTCCGGGGAGTGACAGGGCGGTTGTAAATGGAAAGCGACGTGAGTACCACCGGCGGAACCGCGCGGTTATTGTCCGTGAGACGATGGGGCGAGAAAGTACAAAGGCCGTCGGTGGTGCCCAGAACAAACAGACCGCTATAGTCAACCAAGCAGGCGTGCCCGGAGAACTGCTCGTTGTAAAGCCCGTCCGAGCGGGAAAAAAGCCGCGTCACATTCGTTGCCGTGTTCCAGCGCACGAGCCCCTTATTGGTTGCGATCCAAAGCGTTTCGCCGCTGGGAACGATACCCGAAATGATGCGGTTGGGAAGCGGCAGATCGTCGTAACGGACAAAAGCGTCCGTAGCGGCATCGTAACGGCAGACGCCGTAACCGTCGGAACCGATCCACAGACGGCCGTCGTGATCGACGGTCAGCACCGTAAGCACGTTGCGCACCAACGAGTGAGGATTGTCCGGATCAGCCAGATAGTGACGGCAAGCCCCTGTCCGAACGTCGTAGCGATAGAGTCCGTCCTCTTTGGTTGCGATCCAGAGATTGTGGTCGCCATCCTCGGCGATGGCCGCGATACGGACGGGAATACCCAGCCGGACGAAGCAATCCTGCTCACGGTCATAACGGCACAACCCGTTGGCCGTTCCCAGATAGATACGCCCGGTAGCGCTCTTGAAAAGGACGAAGACACGCGACGAGGGAAGCGAATGTTCGTCGTCCGGATCGTGGGAATAGCTCTTCACGCGGCCGGTCCGCAGGTCGAACACCTCCAGTCCCCGTTCATAGGTGGCGACAAAGAGCTGGTTGCCGTCGTACAGCAGGTCCGAAACAATGTATTGGGACGCCCCGATATCCGCCGCCGTGCGGAAAGGCTTGACTTCCCCGGTCAGCGTATTGACGGTATAGACGCCGTCGTCGTCGGTACCCACCCAGATAATCCCTTTTTCACCCTCGCTCAGGGCCTTGATGATCCGTCCCTTACCCGAGGAGGAGCAGTTGTCGCATCCGTAGAAGCGAAAATCGTGCTGCATCGGCGGAAAATACTCCGCTCCGTAGAAATAGGAACCCAGCCACAAACCGCCCTCACGGTCTTTATAGGCCTTGTAAACCAGTTCGTTCGCAACGGGAAGCACGCGCGGTTTGTGTTTATCGCCCGAACGGATCACCCCCTCTTCGATCTGAAAGATGCCGACCCCGTTGTCCGAAGCGACGAGTATCTCGTCGGGACCATAGGCGACGATGTCGTGGATGTGGTGGAGCAGGCTGCCGGGACGCCCGTCGCGGTAGTTGACGAAACGTCCGGTCCGGCGGTCAAAACAATCGATACCGGAAGAGTAGGTTCCGATCCAGAGATAGCCGACCGCATCTTCGTAGATGCTGTGCACCTGATTGTCCGAAAGACCGCCCGGCTGTTTGCGGTAGGCGGTAAAACGCCCGGTCCGCTTCGAAAAGGCGCAGAGCCCCTGATCGTAGGTCCCCACCCAGACAACTCCTTCGCTGTCAACCAAGAGCGAAGCGACCGAATTCTGAGAAATGGTCGACGCATCGGCCGGATCATGCCGGTAAACCCGCAACCGGCCGGTGGAGGGCGTATAACGGTAAAGTCCGTCGGTCATCGTCCCGATCCACAATTCACCGTCCGCGTCCTCGGCAATACGCAGCACCCGGCCGCTGATGGCTTCACCCGCATCGGTCCGGACGTCGAAATGGCTGAAAACGCCCGTTTGGGGATCGTAGACATCGACCCCGCTGTCCAAAGCGATCCACATACGATTGTCCCGGCTTATCAGCAGCCAGCGGACACTGTTGCTCGACATCCCGTCGCCATCCTCGCCTGTATAGTAGTACTTTCGGAAATCGAGCCCGTCGAAACGGTTGAGCCCGTCGTTGGTCCCGAACCAAATGAAGCCCAGCGAATCCTGCACAATGCTGTAAACACGATTCGACGAAAGTCCGTTCTCCATCACATACCGACGCGATATAACGCGGTCCGAGGTACGGGCCGCCACGACCGAGACCGCTGCGAACAGTAACAAGATATGGAGGATGATTCCGCGTTTCATGGGCAATTCGCCGTATCCGGAAACAAATTTAATCTTTTTTTCGAAAAAGAGCTTTCATGACCCGACAGGCCATGAAAGCTCGGCTCCGGTATTCCTCTCTACGAGAGAATTACTGCGCCTTGATCTTGATGCCGCCGTCGTTGAGGCTACGGATAGACATAGAACGGGCACTATTCTGCGATGTCTGCACATCTATCACATGAAACATGGAAGACCCCGTGGCATTCTGATAAGAACGTGTCCACATCCAGCAACCATTCTCAGCTCCGGAAGTCCAACTTCCTGTATTACTCCTATAACCGCTTCTGGGAGCATTGAACCCAGAAATATTGTCATCCTGCCGTCCTGCTGTCGGGAATACCTGCGGCTGGCCTTCGGCATCATAGTCGCAGAAGCAGCGCAGACGTCCCATGCAGCCATTGCCCCCGAGGTAGGCTTTCAGAGAATTAGCTTCGTCCTTGGTCGGCACGATCCAACCTTCAGGCGAAAGATTGTCCGCAATAAGGTCCTCCGCATTGCTCAACCCGGCATCCGCAACGGTCTCGAAACCGCCGATGGTCAGATAGGGATAAAGCAGTCCAAAACGTTCGCGATTCATCAACGCAGCAGTTTCCGTGCTCGCACCGTTGTTGTAATTGAAGATACAGTAGTTCGGTTTCCGACGGTCTGTTTCATTGGTCGTCACGTTCGTCGGAATGGCCTCGAAATTCTTGTTCTTGTTGTAATAGACCGTATTGAGGTGCTTGCCCATCCAGTACTGCGTGCCGATCTTCACGATAGGATAGATATTGGTTTCATCTTTACGCACATCGGTAATGACATGCGCAACCACAGTAGCCTCCTTGCTGCCGACGACCTCCTCGGGACCCATCCCCACGTCGCCGGGCATATAGACTTTTGTTACAGGTTCGGCCAGCGTCCCGGCGATATAGCCCGACAGCGTATTGTCGGCCGCATTGAACGATACGGTTCCACCGTGCACGGCGCCCGTCGGGGCAGCATAGACATAGGTAGCATCATCCAGATCGGAGTTGGCGAGCACGATCTGCGCCACATAGCCCATCGAGAGATCGACCTCGTCATTCTCCACCGGGTAGACCACCACGGCCTGCGCATTGATCTTGCCTTTCGCGCGCAGGAACTCCCGGGTAATCTGCGCCACCTGTTTCTGGCCGTCCATCACCTTGTAAACCTGCGACTCGCTGAAGTCGGGAATCTCGAAAACATAGGGCGTCATACCACCCTTACCCTGATAGACGGTGACGAAGGCCGTGCGCGTCTCACCGGTGATGGCCCGCTTGCCCGTAACGGTCAGCAGGGCGCTGCGCGCCTCCGTGCGGTCGTTGAAGCGGGTGTTGACGAAAAGCTGGTCGCCGTCAACCAATGCGGAGCACCACTCCTTCTCGGTATCCTCGACCGAGACCGACAGGTCGGTCAGGAACTCCGTGTTGAGTATGGTAAGCGTCGACGATGCCCCCAGATAGCGCACCGGAAGGTAGTCCGACGAAAGCGAGATGCCACCCTCGGTGTCCTGCGCCACCCGGATGCGCTGCGTCTGGCGTCCGCTGCGCACCATGATGTAGGAGGAACGCACATCGTCGGTGAGATTGCCGTCCACAACCACATACATCGACTTGCGGCCCGGAATCACCTCGTACTGAAGCCACGAATCCTCCGACGGAGCATAGATATGCCAATAGTTGCTGATCCGGTCGAGCGGCAGGTCGACCTGAACCGATTTCTTGGCCGGAGCGAAGTTCAGCGTCACATCGTCGAGCATCACCTCCTCGTCCGACTCCTCCTTCTCACACGAGAAGCCGACCAGCGCGAAGCACAATACGATCAGCGTCCGATACAGATACTTTTTCATAGTTCTCGGTTTTAGATTGTTCTATTTTCGTTTATTCGTTATTGGTCTGGTATACCTCGTCATAGGTCTCGTAACCCGGATTCTGCTGGTTGCGGATGGCCTTGTTGGCCTCCAGTTCCGACAGCGGAATCGGATAGACGACCTGCATGCGTGCCTGACTCTTGCCCGAGCCGTAACCGAAGGCAATGGTTATCTTGTTGGCATTTTCAAGCAGTTCGGGACGCTTCATCGTCTCGCCCCGGCGAAAATAGTCCCAGTAGTTGTGCCCCTCGAGCATCAGTTCCCGGCGCCGCTCGGCGAGCACCTCGGCGAGAGCCCCCGAAACAGAGGAGGACTCGAATCCCGTCGTGTTCGCGCGCGCCTCACGCACGCAGTTGTAATAGGGTTCGGCCAGCGCAACGGAACCGCCCTCCTTGCAGAGGTAAGCCTCGGCCAGCGTCAGATAGATCTCAGGCAGGCGGATGACAGGCTGATTGTAGACATAGTGATAGGTCTCACCCACATATTTGCGGTAACCCTTATAGTCCTTGTTGGCAATGCCCAAGTCGCAGACCAGATAGCCGCGCACATCGTCGGGATCGGACTGCAGCAGGGCGACCGTGGCCGGGAACAATCCGTAGGCGGCATAACCGACAGCCTGCGACACCTGTCCGTCGTTCTCTGCACCCGGATTTTCGTAGGTGGGCTTGCGGACAAGGTAGTTGAGGCTGTTGCCGCCGTTGTTGTCCGAAAGGCTGTAGACGAGTTCCCAGATATTCTCCGAGTTGAAGGGCTTGTAGTAGGAGGTCTTGTAGGTGTCGTAAGGAATCATCCGGTAGGTCCCGGCGGCGGCCCTCAACGCCTCCTCGCCCTGCTCAATGACATCGTCCCAGCGCTCCATGTAGAGATACAGGCGCGCCAGCAGGCCGCAGACGGCCACATAGTTGACGTGTCCCTGACGCGGAGCCGTGCCGGTCAGCAATCGCTTGGCCTCGAGCAGTTCGCCCTCGATGTAACCATAGACCGTGACCGCCGAATCGCGGCGCACCTCGTAGTCGAGGATGTTGTTGGCCATGTCCATGCCATCGAGAATGGGCACGCCCCACGCATAGGCTCCGGGCGTGGCGCCGATGTCGTACTCCTCGCCGTCGGGGAAGGAGAAGCGCGGCGGGTAGGCGAACAGCCGCATCAGGTCGAAATAGGCCAGTCCGCGCAGTGCACGGGCTTCACCCTCGACCCGGTGCAGGTCGTCGTCGCCCATGCCCTGCACTCCGCCGATAGCCTCGATGACGTCGGTGGCGGTCCGGATGCCGCCGTAAATCTTGAGCCACAGTCCCGAAGCGGCCCCCGACGAGGCTGTAGACTCGGCATAGCGGTTCTCGCGTTCGAAGCTGTTGCCGCTCGACACGCGCACGAAGAAGTCGTTGCCCTTGGCGGCCTCGTAGGCCATCAGGTTGCGTCCGTAATAGTTCGCATGCTGGAAGATGTCGTAGACACCGTTGAGCAGCGCTTCGATACCTTCGGGGGTCTTCAGTATCTCCCTGTCCTGATCGGTGTAGGACTCCTTGTCGAGGAAATCCCCGCACGAAGACAGCCCCGGAAGCAGGAGAAGCGCAGCCAAATAGATCCGTATCTTTTTCATGGTGCTTTGCGATTAGAAGTTGAAGTTGAGACCGGCCGTGAAGGTCATGGCCGAGGGGTATTTGGCCGTAGCGATGTAACCGTCGATCTGCAGGTCGGGATCGTAGCCCTGCGCCTCGGTCCACACCCAGAGGTTCTCGGCCTGCACGAAGAGCGAGAAGCCTGTCATGCGCAGTTTGCGGAAAGTGCTGGCCGGGAAGGTGTATTGCAGGCGAACGTTCTTCATCTTGAGGTAGTCGCCCTTATAGAGGTAACGCGTGGAACTGCCCGCCGAGGTCTGGCCGTTGATGCGGATGCGGTTGGAGGCGTAGCGGTTGTCCGGGGTCCAGCGGTCGAGCTGGCGCGCGTCGATGTTGTAGTCCATCGACTGGCCGTCGATACCCGTGCGGCCCGCGGCGCGCGAATCGTAGACGTCGTGTCCCCACGCATAGGTGAACAACGCCGAGAGGTCCCAGCCGCGGTAGCTGAACAGTGTGTTGAAACCGCCCGACACGGTCGGAACGCCCTTGCCCACGATGCGGCGGAACGAGGGGTTGTCGCTGTTGGAAATGATGTCGTTGCCATATTCGTCCACACCGTAGTAGAGCACCTGTCCGGTGTTGGAGTCGATGCCGGCGAACTTGTTCAGGTACCACGCACCGACACTCTGTCCGTTGCGCATGATCTGGGCATTGGAGCCGATGATGTCCTGTTCCAAACCGAAATATTTGGCGCTCAGGGTGGCCATGTTGAGCTTGAGATCCCACTTGAAGAGCTTGTTGAGGATATGCGCGTCGAGGTCCAGCTCGAAGCCCCGGTTGCGGATGCCCGCCGAGGTGTTCATCAGCATCGTGCTGTATCCCGACACCTGCGACACGGGAACCTCCTGCAACAGATCGGTGGATTTGCGCGAGTAGTACTCGGCCGAAATGCGGATGCGGTCCCTGAACATCCCCAAGTCGACGCCCACATTGAAGACGTTATTCTTCTCCCAGCTCAGGTCGTAAGTCGCACGGAACGTCTGCGAAAGGGCGTGCCCGGAGTCATAACGTCCCGAACCGTTGTAAAGCGTCCGCCAGTTGTAGTATTTCGACGGCAGGTTGCCGTTGTAGCCGTAGCTCGCCTTGAACTTGATGTTGTTGAATATCCGCTTCACAGGGTCCAGCCACGCCCAATTCTCGTTGGTGATGCGGTAAGCCGCCGACACGGACCAGAAATTACCCGTTCGGTGTTCGGGCGAGAAACGCGAAGAACGATCCTGACGGAACGACCCCCCGATGAAATAGCGGTAGCGGTAGGAATAGTCGGCACGGGTGACGATCGAGACCTGCGAATAGTCATAACCGCTGCCGTTCCACCCCGAGATTTCGGCGGCGGACGAAAGTACGGGCCGCAGGTCGTTGAGGAAATTGACCGCCGTCACGGAGTTCCACTCCTGACGGAAATCCACCAGTTCCAACCCCGCCGTCGCGCTGAAGCGGTGACGTCCGTTGAGCGTATAGTTGAAGTTGAGCATATTCTTGTTGGTGGTCTTCAGGCGCTTCGAATCATAATCGGTCAGCTCGCCGCCCACGAGGTAACCCGTACCGAAATCCCGGTCGAAATAGTCGGAGCGTCGGCCGGTGATGTAGTACTGCGAAATATCCGAACGGAAATCGAGCCAGTCGGTGATGTTGAGCCGCACCCACGCCGAGACGAAGAGGTTGAACTGCGGGCGTTTGCGGATGTTGTCGCGGGCACTGGCGATGGGGTTGTGGTTGCCGTTGAGCAGGTTGTTGGGAAAGCGGAAGTTATAGGAACCGTCTTCGAGGTAGGCCGGGACGACCGACGGCAGCAACAGCGCCGCGTAATGGGGCATGTTGTAGTTCGAACCGCTGGTGAGAGGCCCCGACTGTTCGGTTCGGCTGATGTTGGCCGAAGCTCCCCAGTTGATACGTTTCTTGCGGTCGTCGGCGCTCACGCTGACACGGGCCGAATAGCGTTGCAGGTCGCTGTTGATAATGATGCCCTGCTGGTTGAGGTAGCCCACGGACATATAGTATTTCAGGGTCGAACTGCCGCCCGAAAGCGAAAGGTCGTACTGCTGGAACGAGGCGTTGCGCAGGATCTTGTCGTACCAGTCGACCGAAGGGAGTTTACCGGCGTCGGCTCCCCAGAAGTCGTAGCTGTAGTACGAACCGTCGGGCCGGGGAACGGCGTAGTAATTGTTGAAATCCTGCTGCGCCTGCTTGTACCACTGGTAGTAGTTCTTACCGTCGACCGTGAAGCCAAGCTTGTTGTTATAAAGCCCGTTGAGGTTCTCGACGAACTGTCCGCCGGCCTGTTGCACCAAACGGTGGAATTGACCTTCGGTCCAAAGTTCCTTGTACTGCTCCGAATCGACGAGGTCGGGCCGCACTGCCGGAGAGATGCGCGAGAAACCCGCTTGCACCGAGAGCGTATAGCGCACGCGATCGGACGGGACGCCCTGCTTGGTGGTAATGACGATCACGCCGTTGGCGCCCTGCGAACCGTAGAGCGACGCCGAGGCGGCGTCCTTGAGGATGGTGATGCTGGCAATGTCAGCCGGATTGAGCGTAGCCATGGGGCTCGACACCGCACCGCTGTGCCCCGAGGTGTTGTCCTGATCGAAGACCACTCCGTCGATGACATAGAGGGGTTGCCCGCCCGAACCGATCGACCCGAAGCCGCGCAGACGCAGTTCGGCCGCATCGCCGGGCTGTCCGGAGCCCGAAGAGAGCAGGCCGGGGACAAGTCCGCCGAGCAGACCCTCGAACGACCCCGCGGCACGCCGGGAAATGTCGTTCGACGAAAGTATCGAGGCTGAACCCGTATAGGCCTCCCTAAGGATGTTCCCGTAACCGGTCACCACCACGTCGCTGATTTTCACGGCATCGCTTTTCAGCACCACGTCGATCGTACTCCGACGCCCCACCTCGACCGTCTGCGGCTCCATGCCGAGGAAACGATAGGTCAGCTTCAGGCCTTCGCGGGGCATTACCTGTATCTGGTAAGAACCGTTCTTGTCGACGGCCACGGCGTTCGTGGTCCCCTCCTCGGTGACGGTGGCGCCGAAAAGCGGCTGGTTGCTCTCGTCGAAGACATACCCTTTGACGGTTGTCTTCGCCGCGGCCGGCTGCCGCCGCACCGAATCCGCTGCCGGGGAGGCCGGATTCCCGGCAGCGTGCACCGACGCGAAAGCCGGGACAAGCAGGGTCAGAAATGCGACACATGCCGCCACACCCTTGCGCCGCAAACGGTTCGCATTTGTAGGACAATAGTTCATAAGCTCGGGTTTTAAGTTTTGTTCTCGGTTCGGTCTATCGTTCGAAAATCAGGCTGTAGGCCCCGCGGCCCGTCACATCCTTGAGGTTGTAGACCCGCTCGTCGTTCTCGATGCGCCAGTTGCGCACGCTTCCCTGTCCGTAGACCATCTGGCCGCTGTTGTGCCCGGCGCCGGGCACCTCCTGAATGGTCCAGTTGAACTCCAGCCCCTTTTTGAGAGCGATGTCGCGCGAGGCGTTGAAGAACTTCCATGCCCGCTCGTAGCGGTGACGGCCCTGAATGCGGTTGGGATTGTTCTCGGCCATGTCGGGGCTGACGGGCTCGGTGTCCTCGGTGCCGATCAGGATGATCAGGTCGCGCTTGAAGAAGGGCGCGAGATAGTCGTCCGAAGCAAAGGGGGTGTCCTTCACCGAATAGGGCCAACCGGGAGGATCCGCAGGTTCGCCCGAAGGGGTGAAAAGCCCGCGCTCGTCGGGATAGGTGTAGTTGCCGGGATTGGCCGCCACGGCACGTCCCACACGCGCTTCGGGCATGGCCAGCAGGTAACGGTGGACGAACTGCCCGCCGGCCGAATGGCCGAACATGTCGTAAGTCTCGCTCACATTGCCGGTCTTCTCCTTGAAATAGTCGAAAATGGCCTCGATAAGCCGGTAAGTCCACACCTCGCGCGGCCGCAGGCGGAAAATCTTCGGATCCTCGGAGACCCAGCCGAACTGGTAGCCGTTCTCCAGATAGCCGTTGTCGTGCTTGAACTCGGGAGCCAGTACGATGAAGCCGTACTCCTCGGCCAGATTGCGCCAGACACCGCGCTGGATGCGGCCGCTGCGCTCGGCGCCGTGCATGGAGACAAGCACCCGCATCTTCTTGATGTTGCCCTGCGTGGGAATGTAGTAATAGAGGTTCACGGGGTGCTCTTTCATCGGTCCGTAGCCCGTGAAGACCATCATCCCGCCACCGCGCCGAAACTTGCCGTCGTCTTGGGCGAAAGAGCCCGAAAAGACGAAGAGCACGGCGAAAATCGAAAGGATCGTACGTTTTATCATAGCAGTTATTCGAACAGTAAGTTAAATGCGCTGTTTTTGCCGCGGGCCTCGGTATCGGCGGGATTCGTCACGGAAGCCTTGCCGTAGACCATCCGCAGGGTCGAGTGGCCGACGCCGTCGACCTCGGAGAGAACGAAATGAAGCGGCAGTCCCGACTCCCCCGCCACCGTCGTACAGGCCGCGAAGAAATTCCGCCCGCGGGCATAACGGTGCGGACCCTGAGCCATCGACGGAGCGTCCTTGGGCAGCGACGAGTCGTTCTCGTCGGTATCGGCGGTACCTACCTGAACATACATTTTCCGGGCGAAGAAGGCCGTAAGGTGTCCGGCATCGGCAAAGGGCGTCGCGGCGACAGCATAGGGCCAGCCGTAGGATTTCCCGTCGGTTCCCGTGATACCCTCGGCAAAGGGAAAGGTCCACGACCCGGGATTGGCGGCCACGGCACGCCCCACACGCGCCCCGGGCATGGCCAGCAGGAAGCGGTGGACGAACTGCCCGCCGGCCGAATGACCGAAGAGATGATAGGTCGCAGAGGTATTGCCCGTTTCGCTTTTGAAATAATCGAAAAGCGCCTCGACGGTCCGATAGGTCCACTTCGGCTCCTCATTGAGCACACCGGAACCGGCCGAACGGTAGACACCCCCGAACTGGTAGTCATTTTCCGTATAATAAGTCTTGGAATATTCCGGCGCCAGAACGACGAAGCCGTACTCTTCGGCGAAATATTTCCAAGCGTTGCGCTGGATGGTGCCGTCACGCTCGGCGCCGTGCATGGAAAAGAGCACGGGCATCCGTTCGACCTCGCCGCCGGAAGGAATGTAGTAGTAGAGCGTGATCGGCTTGTCCTTCAACGGTTCATAGCCCGTATAGACGAACGAACCTTCGCCGCGCTGCTCGAACACCCCGTCCTTAGGCACGATGCCGGGCGGGGGGGGGTTCACGGGTTCGCCCTGATCCTTGCCGGAGCAGGAGGCAGACAGAAGGACAGCCAGCAAAAGATATTTCAGTTTGTCATACATGGGCGGACGGGTTTCATATTTTAAAATTAGACAATTCGTCAATATCCGAAGGAAAATCGAGTACAAAAAAACAACAAAATCGTGCGACCGGCCTTCGGGGGCATCAGCGGACCAGCTCGATGATCCCGAACGAATCGGCTGCCGCAGGACCGTCGAGAGTGACGAAAAGCGCCGCTTCGGCCGGAACGGTGCGCTGCGCATGACGGATCGGAATGACCGCTTCGGTGTGTGCGGGCCCCATCTCGGCTTCGCGCTGCGTCGAAGCGATATTCACCCGGTTGACCTGAAGGACGGGATTCCCCGCACGCACGCTCCCGCCACCCCGCAGAACATGGAAACGGACACCCCGGATACCGGGCACGGTCGCAGGATCGAGCGTCAGGCGGATGCGCCGCCGGGAGCCGTCGAATTCGAACGGCGACCACGAACCGACCATTCCCCGCGATTCGGGACGCACGAAGTCGCTCCCATAGGCTCCGTAGCGGGCGAACAGCTCTTCGACCGCAGCCTGCACATCGGGACAGCGTTCCTGCGGCGAAAGGGGTTCGGCGGCCGACGCGAGCCATGCAGAGTCGAGCCGCGCGAAGTCGGGCGTCATGCCGCGTTCCTTGCAATCGAAATAGTGCTCCCAACGGGGCACGATATAGTCGCGGATCAACCCCGACCAGACCCGACAGGCGTAATCGTGGAGCGAGGCACCATCGCTCCAGCAGGTGACAAGCCGCCGGGCGTCACGCCGGTAACGCTCCTTCTCCGCATCGCTGTGCCCCCGGGCTTCGGCAAAGCCGAGCCACCGTTCGAGCCTGTAATTGGGAGTCGATTCCAGCAAACGGTCGGCGGCGAGGAGCAGCGAGAGGAAGGTATCGCGTTCCGCAGCGGCGGTCGCCGGATCGCCCGCAAGATAGGCGGCGTTAGCGCGCTCGACGGCAATGTCCGCCTTGCCGGCCGCATAGAGCGCCGCATAGAGCGCCAGATCAGCGCGGTAGAGCCTGCTGTCGGACAGTTCCGGTCCGGCAGCCGCAAAGTGTTCCACGGCCCGGAAGAAATCGGCCGAAAGATCGACCGGACTGCGCCGCTGATCGTAAGGGGTCATCTGCCAGCGGTAGCGGGCCTGATTGGGAATGGAAACCGAATAGGAAGAACGGAGGATATGGTCCCAGAAACGGCCGAGCTCCCCGGGACAATCCCCGTAGCGGTTGCGGGCATAGCGTCGCACCCATTGCCCCACGTCGATCGGCTCGGAGGACCAGCCCGCATCGGCGATCATTTCGTACACCACATCGTTGTTCTCCACCCCTTCGGGTGCCGTGCCGTAGCCGACGAGGTTACCCCTACGCGCCGATTGCAGGGCAGCCAGATGACCGTTTGCATAGAATTCCAACGAGCCGCTGAGGGCCGAACGTCCCCCGAAATTGGGCACGGTGCTGTAAATCCACTGCTTGCCGCAGAAACCGTCGGCATACTCCCAGCCGGGGGTGTTGCGCCACACCATGGCGTTGAAATCCTCGGCCAGATCGACCACCAGCAATTTGTCGTCAGGAGCCCCCGCCAGCAGGGCCCGGATATTGTCCGGAGTCCATATGTCGCGCTGGTAGCCGAACATCCATCCCTGCAACACCCACACGGCGTCAGGATTGACGGCTGCGATGCTCTCGTAGATGGTTTTGCCGTAACGGGTCAACTGCGTGTGGACCTCCTCGGGCGAAAGTTCCCCGAAGGGAAGTTCCATCTCGTTGAACGAATCCACGAGGTAGTATTCACCCCGTCCGAACTCCCGTTCCCACTCCTCCATATAGCGGGCGGCAATCTCCCGGAAGACGGGCGATTCGACCGGGAGCATCCAACTCTTCATGTGACCGTTCCAGCGGGTCTCAGTCAACGTGACCCCGGGACGCACGCGGGCGATGGCCGGAGGCACGAAGCCGGCGAAACCGCTGAATACGGGCGTGATGCCCAGTCCGCGCATGCGTTCGAGAATCCGGTGCTGGAGGGCGACCTGTTCGTCGAGCCACTGCTCCGAAAGAGGAGAGTCCAGCCCGCTCATGTTCCCCATACGCATCCAAGGCAAGTGCCCCGGGGCGGTGAAGAGTTCATTGATCTCCTCTTCCGTAAGCCCCATATCACGCCATACGCGCGCCAGAATGGCCTCGCTGCCGATAGGCGCCAGCGCCATATCGAAGCCGTGCAGCGCCATCCAGTCGAGTTCCTTCTCCCACTCGTTCCAGCTCCAGTAGGGATAGGTATAGCCAAACGTGCATACGTTCATATAATAATGGTGGCGAAACGGCGATCTGACCTCGCGCAGCGGTGTATCGGGGAGCCGTTCGGGCAGTTCCATACGCGTACCCGTCCACGTCACCTGACCGTAGCCGTTGGTCGTAACATAATCGTAGAATCCCCGCGTCAGGGCCACGCCGCTGCTGCCCTCGATCACGAGGCATCCGTCCGTCACACGGGTCGCAAAGCGGTCATGCCCGTCGGGCGCCTTCTCCGTCAGACGCAGTTCGACATCGGGGGCGCGGCGGCCGAGCGTGCGTTCGATCACCTCCCGGGCACAGGATTCGGGACTTTGCGGAGCATCGCCGCACGACAGTGTCACCACAGCGAGAAGAAACAAAAGGACAGGTCGGTAGATTTTCATTATTTCATATGCTTTACGGTTCATCGGACAGTACAAAATTAAACGGCCGATATCCGAGAGATAAAAAAATAGATACAAAAGAAGGCTAAAATAGTACGGATATGCCCTTCGTCAAAGAGCAAAAAGGAATACGCAGGGAATCCGCGTCCCGAAAGCCGGCAAATGGAATAGATTTTGCTTTTGTTCCGGTAAAAACCGGAACGAGATGCAAAAGAGAATAGTCGTACTGGGCGGCGTGGGGTTCATCGGCACCCACCTGTGCCTGCGTCTGCTGGACGAGGGCCACGAAGTTTTCTGCGTGGACGTACGCGATACCGCCAATTCGCCGCTGCTGCGCGACATGCCCCCGTATCCGGGGTTCCGGTATGTCCGCCACAACATCGTCAACCATTTCGGGATTCGCTGCGACGAGATCTACAACCTCACCTCGCCGTCGCGCGTGCGTTACAACAAGGCGCTGCCCGTCGAAACGCTCAAGGTCAGCATGCTGGGGTCGATAAACGCCCTCGACACCGCCCGCACGGAGCATGCCCGCATCCTGTTCGCTTCGGCGGGAAATATTTACGCCACGGACGGCCGCGACACCTCCGAGCAGTCCGGCTCCGGCTCCACGCACCGCATCCTCGCCGAAGGCAATCGCGCCGCCGAGGCGATACACCGCGCCTATCAGCAAGAATTCGGGGTGGACGCCCGCATAGCCCGCATCTTCAACACCTACGGCAGCGGCGCCGACCTGATGGACCAGCGCGTGGTGATGAAGATGATCGTCGCGGCGTTACAGAACCGCGACATCCCGGTAAACGGCAGCGGCGAACAGTTGCGGACCTTCTGCTGGGTGGAGGATATCGTGGACGGGCTGGTGCGGCTGATGGACGCCCCGCCGACCGAGACCACGCGGACGATCAATTTCGGCAGCAACCACGAGGTGGCGATCCGCGCGCTGGCCGAGAAGATCATCGCCCTGACGGGCAGCCGCTCGCAGATCGTACACACCGACGCCCGCATCGACGACGTCCGGCGACGTACACCCGACATCTCGGCGGCACGCCGCGAGTTGGGATGGGCGCCCCGCACGCCGCTCGTCGAAGGGCTGCGCCGCACGATCAGCTACGTCGAGAAGGAGCTCGCCGACAAGACCCATGCGGGAATAACGTGGGTGGAGATAAGTTAAAAACAGACGAATATGAAAGACTTCGACAAGATCATCTGGCGGGATGCACTGACGTTCGTGGATTTCTTCGCCGTCTGGTGCGGGCCGTGCCGGGCGATGCACCCCGTGATCGACAAATTTCAAAAAGAGATGAACGGCCGCGCGGATGTTTACCGGGCAGACATCGAGGACCCCGACCTGATCGAAATCGTGCGGCGCTACAACATCATGTCGGTGCCGACACTGATGTTCTTCCGCCGCGGGGAGGTGCTGTGGCGCGAGAGCGGACGGGTGGACTACGAGCATCTGGTGAACGTGCTCAACGAACTCGAGAAGCGCGAACACATACTGCTTTAGGGCTCCAGACGCCAAGCCAGCTCCCCGCGGAGATACTCCGCGGCAGGGGACGGCTCCAGCGAACCGGCTGCGCGGAGTACCGCCTGCCGGTTTTCATCGTTCAGGGCCCCCACGGCGACCAGCAGCGCCACGGCCCCCTGCGCAAGCATTGTGTGTTCTTTTACTTGTTCATTTGGGGCGATCCACTCCGGCGACGGATGCGGGGCACGGGCGGCGGCCATCAGGACGGCATACTGCCGGAGGCAGGAAGCGTCCGGCGTGGTCCACGCTTCGAAGAGCGCGGGAAAGGATTCCGAACGGCTCAGGAGGGCGAAAGCGACCTCCTCGGCCATCTCGGAATTGAGCAGTCCGTCGCCCCAGAAAGCGAATTCGGAGGGCGTAAGGAGTGCGGGATCGGCGATGTGGAATGCCGCAAGGCGCAGACAGCGGACATCCTGCTGATAAAGGTATCGGGCAAATGCGTGATCGGTGCCCTCGGCACGCGCCAGCGTGCGGAGCGTCGGGAGGCTCACGCCGTAGTTCAGGCCGTAGGGCTTGCCGTAGAAGCGCATCGAATCGGCCACGGCGCCGTTGCGCTCACGTCGGAAAGCCCCGAGCAGCGCGGCCATTCGGGAGGTGAAATCCATATTCGGGACAGATTATTTGCGGCGCGGCAGGGCGACGTTGATCGTGCGGCCGAATTCAAAGACGGGAAGCACGGCACGGGCATATTCGCGGCCGCCCGCGAGGACGGTACAGGTCGAAGGATCGGCGACACGGCAGGCCACGACCGAAGTCTCCTTCGGACCGGCTTCGAGATCGCACTTCGTATTGCCCGAAGGCTCGATCTGCAACAGCACGATGTCGCCCGAAAGGTCGCTGTCAGGAAGCAGTCCGGCGGCCGGGCTGAAGCGGCAGACGATATATTGTTTCTTGTCGGCCTGCGGATAGACCACATAGCGGCGGGTCTGGGTCGAAACGGTGCGCTTGCCGAGGAACAGCTCCAGATAGCTCTGCTCCATGCGGTCGATCTCG
Organism: Alistipes provencensis; assembly: GCF_900083545.1. Lineage (NCBI taxonomy): Bacteria > Pseudomonadati > Bacteroidota > Bacteroidia > Bacteroidales > Rikenellaceae > Alistipes > Alistipes provencensis. The sequence continues at coordinate 3,613,789 of NZ_LT559262.1, forward strand.
GCCAGAGCGGCCCGGAGGCCCTCGCCGAAGACATTCTCACCGGCCTCGCCCGTGATGAGTTCGATGCGGTGGCGGCGCAGCGAGAAAATTTGGTTGGCGGCGGCACGCGCGGCATCCTCCAGCGCGGGAGTCGTCATGTCGGTCTTGTCGGGCTGCAGGCGCGCGAACTCCTCGTCGGAGGAGGCGTGGGTATAGGTGCGCGTCGAAGCGGGCACGGGAGCCGCGGCATTGAGGTAGGTATCGCGGTCCAACAGGGCGATCTGCGCCCCGGTGATGCTCCACGTCGTCTTGTCGGCAAGCGGGGCGCGCACGCCGAGGTATTTCTGGGCATAACGCGCATAGGGTCCCGTGAGGGTCAGGTCGCGCTCGACCGTGACATCCACGGCGAGGATCGTGCGGGGCTGGGCGATCGTGACGCCCGAAGCGGTCTCGTTCGCGCCTTGCAGGGCGATGTATGGGTTCTGTGCCGAAATGCCGCCCGTGAGCAGCAGGGCAAATGCCAAAAGTCTGAGTTTCATAGTCCGAGTCTTTTTATTGCAGTTCGACAAATGTAACTTTTTTTCGTGAGCCGTCAAAATTTCAGGTAAAAATCGCGGGTCAGGGTGCGGTATTCGGGGGTATAGCACTCGTGTTCGCCCGTGCCGACGACCAGTTCCGAGATTTCGGGTGCGGTCGCGGCCGCATCCGCCCGGGAGAACTCCATCAGCGCCCGTTTGGCCGGATGGCGGAGCGTGGTGCGCACGTCGGTGCGGCGCGTGAGGGCCAGCCGCCCGGCGCAGACTGTGAGAAACCGTGCGGCCTCGGACGTGGGAAGGATCACGGCGAAGCGGCCCGCAGGGGCCAGCAGGCGGAGGACGGCATCGCGCAGTTCGTCGAAAGGCAGGTGCACGGCATGGCGCGCGGCGGTGCGCCCCTCGTCGGGACAGGTGAGCGAATCGACGAAAAAAGGCGGGTTCGAGACGATCAGATCGAACAGCTCCGGCGTCGAAAACTCCTGCACCGCACACCGTTCGAAGGCTACCCTATCACCCCACGGCGAGGCGTCGGCATTCTCACGGGCCTGCACGACATCGTCGATATCGACACCTATAACGGATGCCTTCGGGGCCCGCTGGGCCAGCATCAGGGCGATCAGCCCCGTGCCGGTGCCGATGTCGAGCATCCGCCGGTCGGAGGGCCGCACGCCGGCCCATGCCCCCAGCAGGACGCCGTCGGTGCCGACCTTCATCGGGCAGCGGTCCTGACGGATGGAGAATTGTTTAAACCGGAACCCGCTTAAGAAGCGGGATTTATGCGGAGTATTCATTATTCCTTAAATAGTTATCGATCCCGGCCCCGAATAACGAGAAATCGTACCGCACGGGGTCGGCCGCATCGAACGTGCGGAGCGCGGCGGTGATCTCCTCCACGGCGCGCCAGTCGTTCTGGCGGCGGGTCAGCAGTCCCAGCGCACGCCCCATATTGCCGACATGGACGTCCAGCGGCAGATAGAGGGCCGACATGGGGATGCGCTCCCACGCGCCGAAATCGACACCCCGGTCGTCGCGGCGCACCATCCACCGCAGATACATGCAGAGCCGTTTGCAGGCCGCGCCCTTCTCGATCGACGAGAGGTGTTTCTCGCACCGCGGAGCATGGTCCCCGGCGAAAAACGCACGCCGGAAGTCGGCCAGCACCGCAGGCATGCTTTGCGTGACCTCGTAACGCTCTTCGAAGAAATTGCCGATGCCCCCGTGGCACTCCTCCATGCGCCGCAGGGCCAGCACGAAATCGCGCAGGTCCTGCCCGTTGAAAGTCCGGTGGACATAGGAGGAGAGCAGCGCCAGTTCGCGTTCCGAGGCGTTGCGGACGAAATCGGCCGGGGCGTCGTCCATGAAGTGCATCATGCGGTGGCCGCTGCTGACGATGGCTTTGCGGTTGCCCCACGCGATGGTGGCGGAGAAGAAGCCCGCGATCTCCCGGTCGGCACGCTCCGTATAGCGGTGCGGCACCGAAATCGGGTCGTCGGGGATAAATTCGGGACGGTTGTATTTGTCGTGCAGAGCTTCCAGCAGCTCCCGCAGGTCGTCGTCAGAGAATCGTTCCATCGGACATGGTGATCTTCCGGTCGGCCATCGCGGCGAGGTTCTCGTCGTGGGTCACGATGACGATGGTCTGGCCCAATTTCTCACGCAATTCGAAAAACAGGCGGTGGATCTCGTCGCGGTTGTGCGAATCGAGGTTGCCCGAAGGTTCGTCGGCCAGTAGTACGGCTGGGGAATTGACCAGCGCCCGGGCGATGGCCACGCGCTGCTGCTCGCCGCCCGAAAGCTGTCCGGGTTTGTGGTCGCGGCGTGCCGTGAGGTCCATCATGCCGAGCAGTTCGGCGGCACGGCGTTCGACCTCGGCGCGGGGGCGGCGGCCGATCAGCCCCGGGATGCAGACATTCTCGAAAGCCGTGAACTCCGCGAGCAGGTGGTGGAACTGGAAGACGAAGCCGATGCGCTCGTTGCGGAATTTCGACAGGGCCTTGTCGCCCAGCGACGAGACATCCTCACCGCCGATCTCCACACGTCCGCTGTCGGGGCGCGAAAGGGTTCCCATAATTTGCAGCAGCGTGGTCTTCCCGGCACCGCTGGCCCCCACGATGGAGACCACCTCGCCCTGCGCCACGTCGAGCGAAACGCCTTTCAGCACTTCGAGCGTGCCGAAACTCTTGTGTATGTCGGTAACTCGTATCATTGGCGGAACATATTAAACAATTGGACCGTATCGACGGCTTCCCGCACGTCGTGGACGCGCAGGATCGCCGCACCCTGCCGCAGGCACTCCCACCCCAGCGCGACGGTTCCGGCCAAGGATTCGGCGGGCGTCGCGTCGAGGACCTTATAGATCATCGACTTGCGCGAAAGGCCCGCCAGTACGGGATAGCCCAGTTCGCAGAGGCGGTGCAGGCCCGCCAGCAGTTCGTAATTCTGCTCCGTGGTCTTGGCGAAGCCGAAGCCGGGGTCGAGGATGATGTTCCCGGGCCGGATGCCCGCCGCAAGCATCGCCTCGGCGCGCATGCGGAAATAGTCCACGACCTCGGTGGTGATGTCGCGCCGGGAGTCGGTCTGCGACTGCATCGTGCGGGGATCGCCCTTCATGTGCATGGCGATGTAGGGAACGTCGTATTTCGCGGCGACGGAGAGCATCGCGGGGTCGAGTTCCCCGGCGGAAATGTCGTTGATAATGAGCGGACCGAACGTCTCGATGGCCTTTGCAGCCACCTCGCTGCGGAACGTGTCGACCGAGACCGTCACACCGGGAGCCAGCCGCCGCACGGCCTCTACGCCCAGCGCCACACGCCGCCACTCCTCGTCGGCAGGGACCTCGTCGGCACCGGGGCGCGAGGAGTAGCCCCCCACATCGATCAGATGCGCACCCTCGGCCACGGCCTCCCGGACATGCCGTTCGACAGCCCCGGCATCGGGCATGCGGCTGCCGGCGTAGAACGAATCGGGCGTGACGTTCAGGATCGCCATCACCTGCGGCGCGGAAAGGTCAATCGATACGGGCTTCATGGCTGAAAATTCGGTCGAGTTTCAAAACGGCAAGTTCGAGGTCCTCCTCGAAAATATTGATCACGACATAATCGGCTTTCTCGCTCAGCGCGTCGTCGTCCAACTGCACGGCGATGCGGCGGCGGACCGCTTCGGGATCGCACTTGTCGCGGCGGCAGGTGCGTTCGAGACGCAGTTCCAGCGGTGCGAGGACAGCGACGGTCCGATCGACCGAATCCTCCAGTCCCGCGTCGAAAAGGATAGCGCTTTCGAAAATCACATAACTCCCCTCCTGCCGTTCGGCCCATGCGGCGAAATCCGCAAGGACGGCCGGATGGACCAATGCGTTCAGGTCGGCCAGAGCCGCCGGGTCGGAAAAGACCTTTCCGGCGAGATAAGAGCGGTTCAGGGCACCGTCGGCATAGGCTTCGGCGCCGAAACGGGCCGAAATAGCCGTCCGTAATTCCGGGTTCTCCGCCATCAGCCGCTTGGCTTCGGCATCGGAGTCGTAGACCGCAACACCCCGCTGTGCGAAAAGGCGGCAAACCGCACTTTTGCCGCTGCCGATGCCTCCCGTAATTCCGACCTTCATCATGGATTTTCAGGGACGTTGATTTCGGGAATGTCGCCGACGGAGATAATCTTGATATCGCTGAAACGCGGAGCAAGGGCATTCTGCAACGACTGCGGGTCGATGATGAGCTTGCCTTCGTGTCCCTCCTCGTGCGACCGCTTCGTCTTAAGGTCCGTGAGCGGGATGCGCAGCGTCTTGTTCATGTAGACCCGGTAGCCGAAGAGGTTCGTGCCGACACCCTCGACCACGCATGTGACCTCGAAAGGCTGTCCGTCGACACTCACCTTCACGGTCTGTTCGGCGGTATATGTGTAGCTCAGCTTGGCGATATACCACAGGATGAACGACGCGACCAGCAGCGCCAGAAAAACCGGCGACACATAGCGGTGCATCCATTTCAGCAAATTTTCCATAGTGCGGATAGATTCTCTACGCAAAGATAATACAAGCCGCGCGCAATGCCAAATTTATTTGGCCATTGCAGGGCACAGCCGACAGCGTGCAAAAAAAGGACCGCCCCAAAGTCGGACAGTCCTTTTCAAAGAAATTAGCTTTGCGGATTATTTCTCCTCGTCGATCTTGGCACGCTTGGCCATCAGGTCGTAAGCGAGCGGCGTAGCGATGAAGATCGTGGCAGCCGTACCTACGACCACGCCGATGATCAGCGCGAAGATGAAGCCGCGGATCGTCTCGCCGCCGAAGAAGAAGATAGCCAGCAGCGTCACGAGCGTCGTACCCGAGGTGTTGATCGTACGCGACAGCGTCGAGTTGATGGCGTTGTTCACGTTCTCCTTCAGGTTGCGTTTGGGATAGAGGCCCAAGAACTCGCGGATACGGTCGAAGACCACCACGGTGTCGTTGATGGCATAACCGATGATCGTCAGGATCGCCGCGATGAACGCCTGATTGACCTCGAGGTTGAAGGGCAGCAGACCGTAGAACATCGAGAAGATACCGATAATCAGCAGGGCGTTGAAAGCCAATGCCGCCGTGGCACCCGTAGCCCACTGCCAGCGCTTGAAACGGAAGGTGATGTAGAGACCGATGGCGATGAGTGAGAAAAGCACCGAGTAGATGGCATTCCAAGTCATGTCCTTGGCAATCGAGGGGCCGATCTTGTCGGCCGTCAGGATACCGTTCTCGTCGGTCTGCGTATTGCGGAACTGCTCGAAGGTGATGTCATACGAGTAAAGCGATTTCAGCGCGTCGTAGATGATCTGTTCGACCTCGTCCGTAGCCTCGTCCGACGTGTCGTCGTAACGATACTGCGTCACGATACGCATCTGGTTCTCATTACCGTACTGCTTCACCTCGAAACTAATCGACGAGGCGTCGGCACCGGCGATCTGCGAGAAGGTCTCCTCCACATTGGCACGCACCTCTTCGGCCGAAACCGGTTTGTCGAAACGGATCACATAGGCGCGACCGCCGGTGAACTCGGCACCGAGGTTCAGGCCGCGGGCGAAGAACGACACGCACGAAAGAACCATCAGGGCACCGGTGATCATATAGGCAATTTTACGCATACGGATAAAATCGACATGCGTGTTGTTCAGGAAATTCTCCGACCACTTGTACGAGAAAGAGATGCTGCCCCACTTACCGACAACCCACTCGATCAGGAGGCGCGTAATGAAGATGGCGCAGAAGACCGAGGTGATGATACCGATGATCAGCGTCGTGGCGAAGCCCTGTACCGGACCCGTACCGAAAATAAAGAGGACGATACCCGTGATGATGGTGGTCAGCTGGCCGTCGATGATGGCCGAGTAGGCTTTCGAGAAACCGTCCTTGATGGCCAGACCAAGGCCCTTGCCGCCGCGGAGCTCCTCCTTGATACGTTCGTAGATGATGACGTTCGCATCGACGGCCATACCCATCGTCAGCACGATACCCGCAATACCCGGAAGGGTCAGCACGGCGCCGAACGACACCAGAACGCCCATCAGCAGGAAGACATTGGTAAGCAGCGCGATGTCGGCCATCCAGCCCGCAGTCTTGTAGAACAGCCCCATGTAGAGCAGGACGAGGATGAAGGCCAGCACGAACGAGATCATACCGGCATTGATCGACTCCTGTCCCAGCGAAGGACCTACGACCGTATCCTGAATGATCTTGGCGGGAGCGGGAACCTTACCCGAGTTGAGCACGTTGGCAAGGTCCTTGGCCTCCTGAATGGTGAAGTCGCCGGTGATCTGCGACTGGCCCTTGTCGATCTTCGAATTGACGCGGGGAGCCGAATAGACGTAACCGTCGAGGACGATGGCGATGCATTTGCCGATGTTCTCGCCCGTCATGCGCGCCCACTCCGAGGTGCCCTCGGCGTTCATGGTCATCGAAACCTCGGCCGTAGCGCCGCGCTGGGCGTACTGCTCGGTAGCCTCGGTAACAACCGAACCGTCGAGCGGAGCCTTGCCGTCGGGGGTCGAAACCCGGATGGCATAGAGGTAGAAGCGGCCGTCGATCTTGTCGTCGCCCTTGACGCCCCACTTGAACAGGATGTCGGCGGGGAACAACTCGCGCACGGCGGGCTGGGCGAGGTATTCGTTCACGGCAGCCATGTCGGCCTTGTAGGCGGCACCGATGGCGGCACCTCCGGCAAAGCCCGGATCGAGAACGGCAAAGAGCGGGTTCTGCTTGCGGTCGTAACGGCCCGTATGGGCAGCCTCGGCCGTGGCGGTCGAATCGGCGGCACCGACCTCGGCGATCAGGTCACCGGTCTCGGCAGCGGCAGTTTCGGCAGCGGCGGCAGCCTCGGCGGAAGCGGTTTCAGGCTCCGCAACAACGGGGGCCTGCTCCATTTCGGCCTTGATGAGCTTGTCGGCGGCAACCAGCGTCGGCAGCACCTCGTTGGCATCATAGGTGGTCCAGAACTCCAGCGAAGCGGTGCCCTGCAACAGGTCGCGGACACGCTGCGGCTCCTTCACGCCCGGAAGCTCGACCAGAATGCGGTGCGAGTTGGGAAGGCGCATGATGTTGGGCTGCGTAACGCCGAAGTGGTCGATACGGCTGCGCAACACGTTGAACGACGCGTTGATGGCGGCCTCGGTCTCCTTCTTCAGGATCTTCTCGACATCGGCGTCCGAACTCTCGAGCGTGATGTCCTTACGGTCGGGGCTCACGAAGATCTCGGCGATGGAACGGCCGTTCGACAGACGCGAATAAGCCTTCACGAAGTCGGAAATATAGTCGCTCGACGTGCCCTTCTTCATGGCCTCGTTCGCCTCGGCAACGGCCTCGACGAAGGCGGGATCGTTCTGGCTGTCGCCGGCGAGCGCCTTGATGACGTCCTCGACCTGCACCTCCAGCATGACGTTCATACCGCCCTTGAGGTCGAGACCCAGATTCAGCTCCTTCTCCTTGCACTCCTTGTAAGTGAACTTACGGAAGCCCAGATTGTAAACCGGCAGGTTCTGCACCGAATCGAGGTAGTGCTGTTCGGCCTCGGCCTGCTGGTCGAGGGGGAACTGCGCGGCATACGCGGCCGCCTTCTTCTCTACGCCACGCGTTTTAAACGTGAACGAGAGCTGGTAAACGCATGCGAGGCCCAGCAGGACCGCGATGAGTTTAATGAAACCTTTGCTTTGCATTTGAATGAAAAATAGTTGTTATTATTTGTTGTAATTCTTGTCATTACGCATAATAGCACGCAAAGATAGAAAAAAAGAATTAAATAACGCGGGTTCGGCGGGAGGAAATTGGGGATAATATGCAAAAATATCGCCATAAAGGTCCCGCCGGACCCGCATTGCAGCGTCCTGCCGACGCCGGATTTTCTGTCGGCAATCCCCGCCGGAAAGAAAGGCTTCAGCCATTATTCGGCTCCGAGGGGAGAAAACCGGCTTGCAAATGTCAAAAAATCCGTATTTTTGGGACCGCATGACAAAACATCCGGAATACAAATACCACCTCGCGGCGCTGTTCACCGTCACGGTGTGGGGCGCGACGTTCGTCTCGACCAAAGTGCTGATCGCCAACTCGCTGACCCCGGCGGAGATATTCCTGCTGCGGTTCGCGACAGCCTACGTCTGCATCTGGCCTTTCGCTCGACGGCGCATGTGGGCCGCGAACCTGCGCGACGAGCTGCTGCTGGCTGCGGCGGGACTGAGCGGCGGATCGCTCTATTTCCTCACCGAGAACATCGCTCTGGAGTATGCCCCGGCCTCGAACGTGTCGCTGATCGTCTGCACGGCACCCGTATGGACGGCCGTGGCGATGAGCCTCTTCTACCGCGGCGAACGGATGTCGCGGCGGCAGGTCACCGGATCGGCGCTGGCCTTCGCGGGGATGGTGCTCGTGGTCCTCAACGGCCATTTCGTGCTGCACCTATCGCCGCGGGGCGATATGCTGGCGCTGTCGGCGGCGTTGCTATGGATGGTCTATTCGCTGGTCATCAAGCGCATCGGAGGCCGCTACCCCGCCATCTTCATCACCCGGAAAGTATTTTTCTACGGGTTATTGACGATCCTCCCGGTCTTTGCCTTCCGGCCCTTCGCGGTGGAATGGGAGGTACTCGCGCGTCCGGTGGTCTGGGGCAACCTGCTGTTTCTGGGGGTCATCGCCTCGATGCTCTGCTATGTGCTCTGGAACGCCGTGATGCACCGTCTGGGAGCCGTGCGCACGACCAACTACATCTACTTCAATCCGTTGGTGACAATCGTCACCGCGGCGCTCTGCATCGGCGAGCGCATCACCCTTGCAGCGCTGACCGGCGCGGCGCTGATTCTCTACGGGATGTGGAGAGCCGAAAGGCCCGCCTCTTAAACAGGGGGGGGGCAGAACCGGATGATTAGCAGGCAGTGCATCTGCCGCCCCTAAATCCCGCTTCTTAAGCGGGCGGGAGCGCAGATTAGGGCCTGACACGCCAATTCCTGCAATCGCCCCTAAAACCCGCCTCTTAGGCGGGGACCATCTTCAGGCCGACGATGCCGATGAAAACCAGCGAGAGAAAGAACATCCGCCAGAAAGTCACGGCGTCGTGGAAAAAGACGATGCCGAGGATCACGGTTCCCATGCCCCCGATGCCCGTCCAGATCATATAGGCCGTACCCATCGGAATGCTTTTCTGCGCAATATACAGCAGCCAGCCGCTGACGCCCATCGAAACGGCCGAAAGGACCAGAAAAAGGAAATGGTAGCGCGGATTGAGGCTTGCCAGCTTGAAGCCCAGCGGCCACCCCATCTCGAAAAGACCCGCGAAAATCAGATAAACCCAAGCCATCGGAATCAAATTTTGTTGGCGAAGATAACGAAATTTACTGAAACACGCAGTTCCCATCCGGAAATCGTTATTTTTGATTATCGCGGAACAGATTTCGGCATAACACAAGTTCACCCCGGATGGGTCATACTAACGTATTTCCCATTCGGGGTGAACAAGGCAGGACGAAATATGTCCGCAAGAATCGAAAATTACTTAACCTCTTCGAACTCCACATCCTCAGGCTGTCCGTCGCCGCCCTGCTGGCCGCCGGCGTTCGACTGCGACTGCTGGCCGGCGTCGGCACCGGGCTGCTGGGCGCCCTGAGCCTGCTGCTGGGCAGCGTAGATGTCCTGCGAAGCGGCCTGCCATGCGGCGTTGAGCTCGGTCATCGCGGTGTCGATGGCAGCCACGTCGGCGTTCTTGTGCGCCTCCTTCAGCTTGCCGAGCGCCGTCTCGATGGCGGCCTTCTTGTCGGCGGGCAGTTTGTCGCCGTACTCGCTGAGCTGCTTCTCGGTCGAGAAGATGTTCGAGTCGGCAGCGTTGATCTTGTCGATACGCTCCTTCTCGGCCTTGTCCTTCTCCTCGTTGGCCTTGGCCTCGTCGCGCATCCGCTGGATCTCCTGCTCGGTAAGGCCCGAAGAAGCCTCGATGCGGATCTTCTGCTCCTTGCCCGTGCCCTTGTCCTTGGCCGAGACGTTCAGGATGCCGTTGGCGTCGATGTCGAACGTAACCTCGATCTGCGGCACGCCGCGCGGTGCGGCGGGGATGCCGTCGAGGTGGAAGCGGCCGATCGACTTGTTGTCGCGGGCCAGCGGACGCTCGCCTTGGCAGACGTTGATCTCCACCGAAGGCTGGTTGTCGGCAGCCGTCGAGAAGGTCTCCGACTTGCGGGTCGGGATCGTCGTGTTGGCGTCGATGAGCTTCGTCATCACACCGCCCAGAGTCTCGATACCCAGCGACAGCGGCGTAACGTCCAGCAGCAGCACGTCCTTCACCTCGCCCGTGAGCACACCGCCCTGAATGGCGGCGCCGATGGCCACGACCTCGTCGGGGTTGACCGAACGGTTCGGGGTCTTGCCGAAGAACTCCTCAACGATCTTCTGGATCGCGGGGATACGCGTCGAACCGCCCACGAGAATCACCTCGTTGATCTGCGAAGCCTCCAGACCCGCGTCACGCAGAGCCAGTTTGCAAGGCTCGATGGTCTTGCGGATCAGGTGGTCGCACAACTGCTCGAACTTGGCGCGGGTGAGCGTCATCACGAGGTGCTGCGGAATGCCGTTGACGGGCATGATATACGGCAGGTTAATCTCCGTGGTGGTCGAGGAGGAAAGTTCGATCTTCGCTTTCTCGGCAGCCTCCTTCAGACGCTGCAGGGCCATCGGGTCCTGACGCAGGTCGATCTGGTGCTCGGCCTTGAACGCCTCGGCCATGTAGTCGATCAGCACATGGTCGAAGTCGTCACCTCCGAGGTGCGTGTCGCCGTTGGTCGATTTCACCTCGAAAACGCCGTCGCCCAGCTCGAGGATCGAAATATCGAACGTACCGCCGCCCAAGTCATACACGGCGATCTTCATGTCGCTCGACTTCTTGTCCATGCCGTAGGCCAGCGCTGCGGCCGTAGGCTCGTTGATGATACGGCGCACCTTCAGGCCGGCGATCTCGCCCGCCTCCTTCGTAGCCTGACGCTGCGAGTCGGAGAAGTAGGCCGGGACGGTGATGACGGCCTCCGAGACCTCCTGTCCCAGATAATCCTCGGCCGTCTTCTTCATCTTCTGCAGAATGATGGCCGAAATCTCCTGCGGGGTATACTGCCGTCCGTCGATATCCACACGCGGGGTGTTGTTGTCGCCCTTGACGATCGTATAGGGAGCGCGCGCGATGTCGGCCGAAACCTTGTCGTAGGCCTCACCCATGAAACGCTTGATCGAGAAGACCGTGCGCTTGGGGTTGGTGATCGCCTGACGCTTGGCCGGGTCGCCGACCTTACGCTCGCCATCGGCCGTGAACGCCACGACGGAAGGGGTCGTGCGGTGTCCCTCGGAGTTGGGTATTACAACGGGCTCGCTGCCCTCCATCACTGCTACGCAGGAGTTCGTGGTTCCTAAGTCAATACCAATAATCTTTGCCATAATCGTAAATATGTTTTAATTGTTATTTATTTTCTTTTTCGTACCCCCGGTCCAGCCTCCCGGACTCCAGCCGCGGGTTACGCCCAAGATTTGAACAAAGGTCGTACCAATCGGCAATCCCTGCCAAATTGTCAGCCCGATGGCAGAAAAATGCCATACATCGGGTTGTTGTACGGCATTTTGTCACCCGCCCGCTTAAGAAGCGGGGCGGGAGCGCAGAACCGGATGGGAAGCGTTCCTGCATACTATCGCGCCCTAAAACCCACCTCTTAGGTGGGCGAAAGCTCGTACCTTTTGGTGCCAAAAGGTACCCAAAACCATCCGCATGTCGCTTTCGCGGGACCGTCGCTCGGCTGCACTAAAACGGGCGCCTGCGCGGGTTTGCAAGCAAACCGGCCCCGTTTTTAACGCTCCGCCTTCGCACCGTTCTTTTTCCGCTGCAAGCGATAATGCGGACCACTTCCCCGCACCGCCGGCATCGAGTAGGAGATTTAAAACCCGTTTTTTAATTATCGCGGAGCAGATTTCGGCATAACGCAGTTCGGCCCGGACGGGACATACAGAGGTATTTCCCGTCCGGGACGGACAAGGCAGGGCGAAAGGGACCCGTGAGAATCAAAAAAGGCCTGCAAGATGCAGGCCCTTCTCCGGCGGATGCCGGACTTAATCGCTATAACTCAACTACTCGCTCAGGATACGCATTGCAACGTCGAGAATCGTCGTGTCGTCCAACGTGACGACGCCCCCATCCGGACCCGGTTCGAAGTGCACGCCGACACATTCTTTCGACTCGTGCTTGCCCCCGAAATAGTTCCGGACCGTGTCCACATCGATTCCCAATTCATCTGCAATGCGTTGCGAGCTGCCGCTGGGCAGCCTGTCCTTGATACGGCGCAACTCGTTAAATGTGATAATCATATCCCTTGAATTTTTGGTTGATAGTTCTGCACAACTAAGTTAGTACAATTTTGCGTAATTGCAAAATTTCTGCCTGAAAAAGTGGAATTAAAATGAAACGCGCCGCAAAAAGGACGAAAGGCATTCCGGGGCAAAAGAAAAACCCCGCCGAAGCAGGGTTTTTCGTAGGTCGAAACCGTTGTGCGACACGCGGATCAATCCTCCGCCGGTTCGATATAGAACTGGAAAATCAGCGGCGCGAAAGAGGGAATCTCGGTCGTTACGGTCGTCGTGGTCGAGGTTTCGCCCGTCGAACCGTAATTGTAACCGTAGTCGCCGTAATAGCCGTAGCCGTAACCATAGCCGCCCAGACCGCCGTAACCGTAGTAATCGCCGTAATAGCCGCCGTAAAGGCCGCTGTTGCCGTAATACATCTGCGAATAGTTCAGGTAGTTCAGGTAATCCAGATAGTTCGAAGAATAGCCGTTACCCGACGGCGACGAGGTCGAACTGCCGCTCTTGCCGCTCGTCCCGTAGGCATTAGTCGAAGTGGTGACGAATGCCGCCCACTGACCGTATCGCAGGTTGGGGACCGTGTAGTAGAAAGCCGTAATCAGGCCGCCTTCCTCCGGCGTATAGGAGAGCGCCTCTCCCTCGGAGGTAACCTCTCCGTAGATGATTTTCTTCACTTCGTCGATATTCGTGTCGAAAATGAAGCCGTCGAGGAAACGGCCGATATACCAGATTTTGGCCGTACCGTCGAGTCCGACCGAATCCGATTCGAGTTTATCGACGCCTTCATAGGCTTTGTAGTCGTCGCCTTCGCCGTGGAAACGCTTTACAAGCGCCTCGGAAATCTCTTTTTCCAGATCGGAGCCGTTATAGGGCTCGAAACCGACATTATAAGGCTTGTTGCTGACCTTACTCTCCGCATCGCTGAAATCGAACGAGAACTTATCTCCTTTCCCCGTTTCGGCCGGATCGTACTTGACATTGACATAGAGCTGCGCCACGGTATCGCAGGCCGAAACCCACCGTTCGGCACGGTTATAGGGGTGCTTTCCGTCCTCGGGATCGGTCGGGCGCTTTTCGCTGCCGTCTTCCCCGTCCTTGGTGAACATCACCATCCCGCCGTTCTCTTTGGCAAAGGCGTCGACCAGCGAACCTTCGGCCTCCAGCGGGTTTTTGTCGATGCCGACAATCTCCATCTCCATGATAAGGGGACGCTTGGCGCTGAGCGAATACTGGCCCTCGTAACCGCCGTCGCCGCTTATGCCGCCCGAACCGACGACACGCGACGGCATATAGAGCCGCACTACGTCGCCATCGCGCAGAAGATACTCCCGGTCGATTCCCTTGTTGCGGGCATACTCCTCTCCCAGATGCAACGTATTGCGCATGGCCAGATAGGTACCCTCGATCAGACCAGCGTTCGCCTCGCCGCAATAGCGGTAATAAGGTACATAATGGGTATATTTGGTAAAGGTCCCGAGCTGGTAGGCTTCCGCGGCGCGGCGCGTGAGGGCGATGTTGCCGCTCAGGTCGCGGCCCGAGAAATCGAACTTCACCCAGCAGATCGTATCGTTCACCGGTTTGGCGTCGGCCTTGCCGGGCTCGAGTATATCGACATAATAACCGCCGTCGGTCTGCAGATTCTCCAACAGTTCGGGATGTTTCTGCGTCATATACGCCTCGAGGGCCTGGTCCTCGAACTTGTCGTACGACTCGGTCTGCTCTTTGGCACAGGAGGCCAGCAGCACGATGCAGGCTGCCGGGAGGTACAGAAAACGGGTGATCAATTTCATATTTTGTTAAACGGTTCTTTTTTCGGGTTCTGTATTATTCGACGGATTCGACCCTGAAATACCACGCGACCGGGCTTTCCCGCGGAATCGTCGTGAAATATTTGTCGCCGAAAGCCTCGTTGTAGGTCATGTATGCCTCGACATCGTCCTTCGCGCGACAACCAAGTAACGCATGCCGGAGCCCTTTTAGTATGTCGCCGCGCATATCGAGCGTCAGCGGTTCGAACGACCAAGCCCCGGGCGTCAGCCCCAAGTCCTCGTAAGCCTTCAGCAGCAGCGGATCGTTCGAGTAGAACGGGAACGTCGAATCCGTGATGTTCGAATAGCCGAAGACGTAGGCCCGGAAAGTAATGGTGACTTTCGACGCGGCCGTAACCTCCGGATTGGACTCCCGGTCGGGGCGGTAATAATTGACGATATACCGGTAGACCGTGCTGCCCGCCGTGGTGTAGAACGGCAACTGCCCGTCCTCACCGACCGACGCCTCGGGGATGAGCGCAGGGGAGTGAGTCTTCTCGAGGTACGAGACGATCTTCTGACGCTGCTCGGGAAGGATGTCCTTCTCGTCGGAGCAACCGCTCAGCAGCACGGGCAGGGCCAAGCCCAACAGGGTGATAAGTCGTTTCATCGGCATATAATCGTGCAAATTTACATAAAACAATCCGATTTACGAACAAGAAACGAAAAAAAACGTCCGCCCGGCATGCCGGCGGACAAAAAAAGCAAAGGAACCGGAACACCGGCTATCCCCTGCGCCTGTAATAATCCTTGTGCGGGTCTTTGAGACGCTGCAATTTACGCTGCTTCCACGCGTAAATGAGCATCGTGAACACGATACCGGCGGCAACGACACCAAGGAGAATGAAAATAAATCCGACAGGAATCCCTTCCATAGACACAAAAAATTGGTGAGGCAAAACATTTTGATTAGGCGGTGCAAAGTTAATACAAATAATTTGCCAAAGCAAGGGGGGGGGAAATTCCGGGACTCTTTCCGCAAAAAGAGCCGTTTGGTATACCATTCGGTCTTTTTATATTACAGCCGCTTGAGGGCCGCACGGATCAGCTCTTCGACCGAAGCCCGGGGAAGTTCGCGCATCACGGCGCGCAGGACCTTCTCGGCTGTGGCGCGGGCGAAGCCCAGCATGACCAGCGCGGCGAGAGCCTCGTCGAAGCTGCCTCCGTCAGCCCCGGCAAGGGGCGCATCGCCCGCCGCATCGGTGCCCAGCACGGCCAGCTTGCCGCTCAGCTCGACGATGATCTTCTGCGCCGTCTTCAGGCCCAGCCCCTTGACATTTTTCAGCAGCACGGCGTTGCCCGAGGTGATGATGCCCTGCAGCTCGCGCGGCGAGTAGGTCGAAAGGATCATGCGCGCCGTATTGCCGCCCACGCCCGAGACGCTTATCAGCAGCCGGAACACCTCGCGCTCGACCTTCGTCGAGAAGCCGTAGAGCAACTGGGCATCCTCGCGCACGACGTAGTGCACATAGAGTTTGGCCTCGGCGGCATGCTCGACGGCGGCATAGGTTTCGAGTGAAATATGGAGGTAGTAGCCTACCCCGCCGGCGTCGATAACGGCATAAGCGGGAGCGACTTCGGCAACGGAGCCCTTGATGTATTCGTACATGAAAATCAAAATTTAATGCGGGTTGGGCAAAAGTAAAGATTTTTTTTTACCTTTGTGACTCAAACGCGGAATAATTAACTTTTCAAATAGAAAAACGACATGAAAAAAACTCTCTTTCCGGCGCTGGCTGCGGCTCTCGTCCTTGCGGCCTGCGGCACGAAAACCGCAGAGCAGACCGGGGATGCGGCTGAAGCGGTCGCACAGCAGGTTATTTCGAGCGACATCGCTTACGTTCAGGTCGAAGCCGTGCTGGCACAGTGCGACCTTTACAAGACCGAAGGCGTAGCGCTTCAGGAGAAGACCGAGAAGGCGCAGAAGAGCTGGGCACAGCGTGAAAAGGGACTTCAGGCCGAGGCCGCACAGTTGCAGGAGAAGTACCAGAAGGGACTCATCACCTCGCGCGACGCACAGACCCAGCAGGAGAATATTCAGAAGAAGGCCGAGTCCTATCAGGCCAACGCCCAGAAGGAGGCCCAGACGCTCGACGAGGAGAACTATGTGTTCACCAACCGCGCTCAGGACCTGTTGCAGCGTGCCGTGCAGGATATCAACGCCGACAAGAAGTACAAACTGATCATCAACGCCACGGCGCTCATCGATGCCGACACGACGCTCAACATCACCCCCGCCGTGCTGGCGAAGGTCAATGAGCTCTATGCTGCGGACAAGAAAGCCGTGAAGAAATAACCCCGCCCCGCGGAATCTTAAAATACCGGCTTCCCCGCAAAGCGGAAGTCGGTATTTTTTTCGTACCTTTGCGAACGACTAATTAATAACGCCGACAAACGATGGGATTCGTTCCGTTTACATTCGTCGATTTCATCGACATCATCTTGGTTGCCGTCATCATGTATTGGATATACCGCATGACCAAGGGCACCAATGCGCCGTATATCCTCTCGGGAATCATAGCCGTCTACCTGCTGTGGGTGGTCGTGCGGGCGCTGAACATGGAGTTGTTGTCGACCATCCTCGGGCAGTTGATCTCGGTGGGAGCCATCGCGCTGATTATCGTCTTCCAGCCCGAACTGCGGCGGTTCCTGCAGATGATCGGCATGCGCCAGAAGCATTTCAACTTCATCTCGCGCATCTTCTCGACGGGCGAGGACACCGTGCAGACCAACGTGGCGCCGATCGTCACGGCCTGCCGCGAAATGTCGGAGACCAAGACCGGGGCCCTGATCGTCATCGGACAGCAGAGCGACCTGCGGCTGATCGCCGAGGGCGGCATCGCCCTCGACGCCAAGGTTTCGACGTCGCTCCTGAAGAACATTTTCTTCAAGAACGCCCCCCTGCACGACGGCGCCGTGCTGATCGAGGGCGACCGGATCGTGGCGGCCAAGTGCATCCTCCCGGTGACGCAGAGCGACGTACCCAAGTCGTTCGGCACGCGCCACCGCGCGGCGATCGGCATGAGCGAGATTTCGGACGCCATCATCGTGGTCGTCTCCGAGGAGACGGGCGACATCTCGATCGCGCAGGGCGGCGAAATCCGCCTGAACATCGACCCTGTCCGGTTGCAGCAGACCTTGCAGCGCTACCTGACGATCAATTCGCGCAAACGTTCGAAAAAAGAGGTGGCGGAATAATCAGCGCAAGACGCCGGATTCAGGGGCGGCGAAAGTTTTTCACGCTTTCCACCCGCTCCGCGTCCCCGCAACAGTCCAAAATACCCAAAACATAAATTATGCTTTATCCATCCCAAACGGCCCGCCTCGCACTGCGCGCATGGCGGGAGGAAGACCGGCCGGCTTTCGCCGCCATGAACGCCGACGAGCGTGTCATGGAGTTTTTCCCCGCACCGCTGACGGATGCCGAATCCCGGGAGATGTTCGACCGCATCCGCGACGAATTCTCGACGGAAGGATTCGGTCCTTACGCCGTGGAACGCCTCTCCGACGGCGAATGGCTGGGCTATGTGGGACTGCACCGCGTGACCTACTCCGGCGGCATGGAGGGTCAGGTTGAGATTCTCTGGCGCCTGCGTTACGACGTCTGGGGGCAGGGCTATGCCACCGAAGCGGCCCGGGCCTGCATCGCACACGCCGCGAAACTCGGCATCCCGGAGCTCATCGCTTTCACCTACGTCGGCAACCTGCGTTCGCTGGACGTGATGAAGAAGCTCGGCATGGAGTGCGTCGGGGAGTTCGACCACCCCGGTCTGGCGCCCGGCCATCCCCTGAGGCGTCACGCGCTCTACCACATCTGGACCGAATAACGACAAAGTCCGCGGCCCCTCGGGGTCGCGGACTTTTCTTTTACAAGAGTTCAAAGGTTACTTCAGCTCGAATCCCGCCGTGCCGCGGATATCGTCCGAAGCGGCTCCAACATAGGCCGTAAACGTGCCCGGTTCGGCAACCCACGCGCCCTTGGCGGCGTCATAGTATTGCAGCATATCGGGCGTTATGTCGAACGTCACCGTCTGCGTCTGCCCGGGGTTCAGCGAAATTTTCCGGAACCCTTTCAGTTCCTTCACGGGGCGCGGCAGCGACGACTGCTCGTCGCCGATATAGAGCTGCACCACCTCGGCACCCGGACGCGAACCCGTGTTGGTCACATCAGCCGAGATACGGATGCGGCCTTTGCCCGAAAGCGTCGAACGGTCGGCCTTCACGTTGGCGATGTCGAACGTCGTATAGCTCAGGCCGTGGCCGAAGGCGAACAGCGGCTTGAGCTGTTCCTTGTCGTGCCAGCGATAACCCACGAAGATGCCCTCATTATAGGTGACCTTGTCCGTGCCGGGGTATTCGCCCAGCGCATGGGCGCTGTTGTCCTCCAGCCGCACGGGGAACGTAAAGGGCAGTTTGCCCGAGGGATTCACAGCCCCGAACACCACGTCGGCCAGCGCATTGCCCGCCTCCGAGCCCGAGAACCAAGCCTCCAAAACGGCCGGAACGCGGTCGATCCACGGCATCGCAACGGCGTTGCCCGAGACGATCACCACCGCCAGATTGGGATTGGCCCCGGCCAATGCCTCGATCACCCGGTCCTGCGCATACGGCAGGCCGTACTGCAGGCGGTCGGAACCCTCGCAGTCCTGATGCTGGCTCTTGTTCAATCCCCCGACGAAGATCACGGCGTCGGCCTTGCGAGCCGCGGCCACGGCATCGGCAATGAGCTGCTCCTCGGAACGGCTCTCGCTCAGGTCCTGACCGGTCTTCACGCCGTTGTAGTTGCCCGTCACGTCACCGACATAACCACGCTCGTAAATCACCTCGGCCTTGTCGTCCACGGCGGCACGGATACCCTCGAGCGGCGTATATTCGTGCCGCACCTTGAGCGACGAGGAACCGCCGCCCACGGTCATCATCTTGACGGCGTTCTCACCGACGACGGCAATCGTCCGGGCTTTCCCGAGGTCGATCGGCAGCACCCCGCCGTCGTTCTTCAGCAGCACCATGCCCTCGCCCGCAATGCGGCGTGCGGCAGCCAGATGTTCGGGCGAATTGAGCGACCCGAAAGGCTTCTGCGAATTCATCGCCGTGCGGAAGATCAGCCGAAGCACCCGGCGCGCCTTGTCGTCGAGCGTCGCCGTCGAAGCCTCGCCCTTGCGCAGCATATCGAGGTAGGGAGCCGCCAGATAGTAGTTGTCATAGGCGTTGCTCGCGCCCCAGCTCAGGCCGTCGGTCCACGAGCCGAACTCCATGTCGAGGCCGTTCTCGGCCGACTGCTTCGTGTCGTGCGTACCGCCCCAGTCGGAAACGACCACGCCGTCGAACGCCCAATCGCGTTTGAGGATGTCGTTCAGCAGGTATTGGTTGTGGCAGCAATGCTGGCCCTTGTATTTATTATAGGAGCCCATGATGGCCCAAGCTCCGCCCTCCTCGACAGCCGCCTTGAAGGCCGGAAGGTAAATCTCGTAGAGGGTCCGGTCGTCGACCTCGACGTCGATGCCGTGGCGGTGCTCCTCCTGATTGTTCAGCGCGAAGTGCTTGACGCAGGCGGCGACACCGTTTTTCTGCACCTCCTGAACATAGGGAACCACCATCCGCGAAGCAAGGAACGGATCTTCGCCCATATACTCGAAATTGCGGCCGTTGAGCGGCGTGCGGTAGATGTTCACGCCGGGACCCAGCAGGATGTCCTTTTCGCGGTAGCGGGCCTCCTCGCCGATGGACTGCCCGTAAAGGGCCGACATCTCGGGATTCCACGTCGCGGCGAGGCACGTCAGGGCCGGGAATGCCGTGCAGGAGTCGTTCGTCCAGCCCGCCTGATCCCATTCGTCCCACAGCACCTCGGGGCGGATACCGTGGGGGCCGTCGGTGCACCAAACCTCGGGGATACCCAGACGCGGAACACCCGCCGAGGAGAATTTGGACTGCGCATGCAGGATGGCGACCTTCTCTTCGAGGGTCATGCGCGAGAGGGCGTCCTCCACCCGTTTTTCAAGCGGCTGCGACTCGTCGAGGTAGACGGCCACATCGCTCCCCGGCTGCTGAACGCCGCCGCAGGCGACCGCCGCAAGGGCACACAGCACAGTGAGGCTTTTCAAAAGCGATTTATTGTTCATCGACAAAGTGTTATTGGTAATTATACACAAAGATAACAAAAAGACGAAAGGGCGCAAAATCGAATAACGTTCAGCTCGGCAAAACGTTCCGACTGATAAAAGTGTCGTTACGACACCAAAACCGAATAACGTCCGGCCCTGTAAAAACTTTCCGACCTTCTGAAAGTGCCGTTACGGCACCAAAAAAGACCGTGGAAAAATCCACGGTCCCATTCTTTATCGTCCGTCCCTTGCGGGATGCGGAAACTACTCGGCCGATTGATCTGCGGCGGGCTGCTCGGCGGCCGGAATCTCGGCCTGCGGCATCGGGGCCGGAATCTCCGACTCGAGCACACGCTCCTGCAGTGCCTTGGCGTCGTTCGAAATCTTCGTATTGCTCTCGATCACGCGTCCCCGGTCCATGGTCAGCGTAGCCGCGAGGCTCAGCACCACGATGGCGACGGCCATCGTCCAAGTGAACTTCTCGAGGAAATTCGACGTCTCGCGCACACCCATGACTTGGTTCGACGCGCCGAAGTTGGCGGCCATGCCGCTCTTGGGGTTCTGCACCAACACCGCGAGGATCACCAATACGCTCGCAACGAGTATCAGGGCAATGCAAATCGTGTATAACATATCCTTAAATTTTAATTATTGTTATCTATTTTGCCAATTAGCTCGGCAAAGTAAACACTTTTTTCGGGATTTAGCAAACTTAATTTGCGATAAATCGCCACGGCCCGGTCCCGAAGCCCTTGGGCGAGATAGATTTCGGCCAGTTCCTCGGAGACCACCTCGTCCTCCTCCTCCAGCCGGGCCTGCGTCAGCACCTCCTCCTCGGGTTCGCCCTCCTGAGCGACGATGCGCAGGTTCTCCTCCCCGAGGAAGCGGTCGATGATTTCGTCGGACGAAAGCCTGCCCAGCGCCGAAGCATCGACGGCAGGCATGCACAGCGAACTCTCGGCCCGCCACGGAGCCATCAGCGCCGCCCGCGGGTCCTCTTCGCCCGTGACAGTCCCGAGCAGGATGCGCCCCGGAATGAACCACGGGCAGGCCCCGACCAGCGCCGAAACTTCGGCGGCGGAGGGCAGTCCGGCAGTGCGGGGTGCGGCAAAGTATGCTTTCAGGTCAGCCATGTCCGGATTACCAGTTGGAGGCCGAAGCCTGAAAGATGTCGGTCACGAGTTTGTCGACGATCTGCGGGATGAGCGTCCCCTCGACCTCGGTCAGCAGTTGGGTCGATTCGTAGTCCTCGTAGGCAGTGAAGGTCTTGTTCCACGAAGCCTTCTCGTCGAGGGCGTTCGTGAAGCGCACCTTGACGGTGATCGTCAGGCGGTTGAGCAGGGCGTAGTCGTCGCTCGACACCGAGGCCGTCGTCGACGTGTAGTTGACGATCTCGCCCTCGAAAGCGAAGTCGCCGCCCTCGTCGACCTGCATCAGCCGCGTGCGGCGCGTGAACATGTCGACCAGCGCCTCGGTGAGCGTCGAACTCAGGATCGGCGACACCATCGTCGCGTTGTTGGGGAAATAAGCCACCGAGAAAGTTTTGGCGTCGGGCGGGATCGAAGCGCCCGACAACGAGTACTTGATGGCCACGCCGCAGCCCGTGAGCAATGCGGCGCAGAGCGCCGCTATCGTAAGTTTGATCTTCATAAGCTAAATTTCCTCTATACCCAACTCCTTTATCTTGCGGTATAGTGTGCGCTCCGACATAAATAGTTCGGCGGCGGCTTCGCGGCGGCGGCCGTTGTTGCGCCTCAGCGCGCGCACGATCTGTTCGCGCTGCATGTCGGCCTTGGTCATCTCGCGGGGCGGCTCGTCGGTCACCTCCTCGCTCTCGGCATAGACCGGGGCGGAGGGATAAGCGGGAGCGGCCGGGACCACGGCCGGGACGAAACTGCTCTGCGTCGCGCTCGGCAGCAGGGCCTTGATGTCGCGGGCGGGTTCCGGGCAGCGGCCCGTGCCCTGAATCAGTTCGGCCATCATCCGCTTGAGGTCGTTGATATCGGCGCGCATGTCGAACAGCACCTTGTAGAGCAGTTCACGCTCGGTGGTCATGTCGTCCGGATGCGGCGTCCCGGCGGCCATCGGCGCACCGCCGCCCTGCGGAGGCAGGTATTTGGCCAGCACCTCGGCGGAGATCACCCGGGTCTGCTCGATGGCCGAGATCTGCTCAGCGACGTTCTTCAACTGGCGGATGTTGCCCCGCCAGTAATAGCGCATCAGCATCTCGCGGGCACTGTCGTCGAGCGTCACGGCGGGCATGCGGGACTGCACGGCCACATCGGCGGCGAAACGGCGGAACAACAGCGGAATATCCTCGGGGCGGTCGCGCAGCGACGGCACGAGGATCGGCACCGTGCCCAGACGGTAGTAGAGGTCCTCGCGGAAACGCCCTTTGGCAATGGCTTCCTGCAAGTTGACATTCGTGGCGGCCACGACCCGCACGTTGGTCTTCTGCACCTTCGACGAACCCACACGGATAAATTCGCCGGTCTGCAATACGCGCAGCAGGCGCGCCTGCGTCGAATGGGGCAGCTCGGCCACCTCGTCCAGAAAGATAGTGCCGCCGTCGGCCTCCTCGAAATAGCCCTTGCGGGCTTCGAGGGCTCCGGTAAAGGCGCCCTTCTCGTGGCCGAAAAGCTCCGAGTCGATCGTACCCTCGGGAATCGCCGCACAGTTGACGGCTATATATTTATTGTGTTTGCGCGCCGAGTAGGCATGGATGACCTGCGGGAAGAACTCCTTGCCCACACCGCTCTCGCCCGTGACGAGCACCGTCAGGTCGGTCGGAGCCACACGCAGGGCCACCTCCAGCGCCCGGTCGAGGAGCGGAGAGGTGCCGATGATGCCGAAGCGCTGTTTTACGGTCGTGATGTCTGTCATTTATTCGTTTTGTTCGGGTTGTGACGCCCCGTCGGGAGTCGTGGCCGCGGCCGTCTGCGCCGCCGGGACTTCGAGGTATTCCGCCTCGGCCTGCCTCTCCTTCGCGTCGCGCCAGTAGCCGAAGGCGATGGCGCCCGCGGCGATCACGGCGGCGGCGATCGCTATCCAGATGAACCAGTCGGCACGCCGCCGCGGAGGGCGGTCGACATAGCGGCAGGCGGCAGTGGTCTTGGGCGGCTTGCCGTAGCGCAGGCCCCGCACCGAAGGATCGGGATTCATCTTCGCGGAGGGCGACACATGCGGCTCGGCGAAGGCCGTGCGGACCGCTTCGGCCAGTTTTCCGGGTTCCAACTGCGACTGGCGGGCGGGTTTCCCGCCGTCGGGGAGCGGAGCCGCGGGGCCGGGGTCATAGATAAAGGCGATGGTGCCGTTGGGGCCGGGGTTCATCACCCCGAAACCCTCGAGCGGGTACTCCTGCCCGTGTTCGACGGCATGGCGCACTTCGAAAACGAAGCGGGCGATCTCGCCGGCGGCCTCCAGATCGCCCGTGCCGCCGTCGCGCAGGAGTCCCCGCAGGACCCCGTCGTCACGCTTGAGCAGCTCGGAAAAGACGACGCTCCGCTCCGGCTCCTTGACGATGAACGCACCGAGCTGGGGCACGACCAACCGCTTGTGCGCGGCCAGATATTGTTTTATAATGGGAATCAGCACTGTCGAATCTTCTTTAAATCCGGGTTCAAAATTACCTTTTTTCATAGAAAAAAGCAAAATATAACGGCCTTTTTCAAAATAATCGGACAAAGTGTTGGTTATCCGGAAAATATTCGCCTACTTTGCATCCCGATTTTTCGGAAAATCCGGGCGAGCTACTTCGGCCGAAAATTCACGATGTAGCCGAGCCGGATTGAAAAAACCTTACCGAACGAGCCATGAAAGACAAGTACATCGACCTGATCGAACAATCGTTCGATTTCCCGCAGGATGAGTTCTCCGTCGAGGACAACGAGCTGAATTTCCACGACATTCCGTTGATGGAACTGATCAAACAGTACGGAACTCCGCTCAAGATCACCTACCTGCCGAAGATCTCCCAGCAGATCAACCGTGCCAAGCGCATGTTCAACGTGGCGATGGCGAAGGTCGACTACAAGGGTTCGTACAACTATTGCTACTGCACCAAGTCGAGCCACTTCTCGTTCGTGCTGGAGGAGGCCATGAAGAACGACATCCACTTGGAAACCTCGTCGGCCTACGACATCCACATCATCAACGCCCTCTACGACGGCGGCATCATCGACAAGGACCGTTACATCATCTGCAACGGCTTCAAACGCCCGCAGTATGTCGAGAACATCGCCCAACTGGTCAACGACGGCTTCTCGAACACGATCCCCGTGCTGGACAACAAAGAGGAGCTCGAATTGTTCGAGGACTCCTTCACCAAGAAGTGCAAGGTCGGCATCCGCATCGCCTGCGAGGAGGAGCCCAAGTTCGATTTCTACACCTCCCGGCTGGGCATACGCTACAACGACATCGTCGATTTCTACAAGGCCAAGCTCAAAAACAGCAAGAAGTTCCAGCTCAAAATGCTGCATTTCTTCATCAACACCGGCATCAAAGACACGGCCTACTACTGGAACGAGTTGTCGAAGTGCATGAACGTCTACTGCGAGCTGAAGGCCATCTGCCCCGAGCTGGACAGCCTCAACATCGGCGGCGGTTTCCCGATCAAGAACACGCTCAACTTCGAATACGACTACGAATACCTCACCGAGGAGATCATCAGCCAGATCAAGAACATCTGCGAGCGCAACGGCGTCGAGGAACCCAACATCTTCACCGAGTTCGGTTCGTTCACCGTGGGCGAAAGCGGCGCGGCGCTCTACTCGATCGTCAACCAGAAGCAGCAGAACGACCGCGAGAACTGGTACATGATCGACTCGTCGTTCATCACTACCCTGCCCGACACATGGGGCATCAACCAGCGCTACATCATGCTGGCCGTCAACAACTGGGACAAGGAGTACCAGCGCGTGCTGCTGGGCGGGCTGACGTGCGACAGCGAGGATTTCTACAACTCGGAGTGCCACACCAGCGCCATCTTCCTCCCGAAACTCGAAGCGGGCAACACGCAGTATATCGGGTTCTTCCACACGGGAGCCTATCAGGAGTCGCTGGGCGGCTTCGGAGGCATCCAGCACTGCCTGATCCCCGCCCCCAAGCACATCATCATCGACCGCGACAAGTCGGACAACGAGTATTACACGCGTCTGTTCGCCAAGGAACAGTCCTACCGTTCGATGCTGCGCATACTGGGGTACTGATCCGACGCGCTTAAAAACGCGTGTAATACCCAGCGCAGACAATCCTCCCAACCCTCCTTTGAGAAGGAGGGCTTCCACGGGCCGCTGTTCGCCAAGGAGCAGTCCTACCGTTCGATGCTGCGCATACTGGGGTACTGATCCGACAGCCCCGCTATTAGGCTATTGACCCACAGCCGGTTCAATGCAGGTCCTCCCCCAAAGGGAGGACTTTTTTCAGTATTAGTAGGTCCGCGGTTGCCGGGATTGCGGAAAAATTCGTAACTTCGGCGTCAAAACAAGAATTTGAGCCTCACGATGAAAAATAAAATACGGACTTGGAAAACTGCGGTTCTTGCGGGAATCCTCGTCCTCCTGTCCGGCATGGCTGCGGCGCAAAGGCCCCCGGCAGGGACTCCCACAACCGACGAAACGACAGCCGATGCCCCGGACAGCATCCGCCAGCGCGACAGCAGCGCCTACCGAACAGGCTATCGGGCAGGATACCGCGCAGGCTATGAGGCCGGGCTGCGGGACCGGTCCGGATTCGACGCCAACCGGTTCCCCGCCGCAGGTAATACGGCATACAGCGCCAAAGCAGCCTCCACGCGCCGCTTCATGCACCGTCTCGGCGGCGAATTCCGCCCCGAATACATCTTCCCGACCAACCCCTTCGTGCAGGGCAACAATCTGGCCGGGAAACCCATCGACCTCTCCCTTTCGGGGCACCTCCGCTACTCGTTCCAGTACCGTCCGGGGTCGCTGCCCGACCGGATTTACGGCGGCGCCTATCAGGGACTCGGAGTCGCCTACTACGACTTCGGAAACCCCGACGAACTGGGCAACCCCATCGCGGTTTATCTTTTCCAAGGCGCCCGCATCGCCCGCATCAGCCCCCGGCTGTCGTTCGACTACGAATGGAATTTCGGGCTTTCGTTCGGCTGGAAGCCCTACGACGGGGAGACCAACCGGCTCAATATGATGATGGGCTCGAAGATGAACGCCTTCCTCAATGTCGATTTCCTCCTCAACTGGATGGTCACGCGCGAGGTCGATTTCTCGGCGGGCGTCTCGCTCTCGCATTTCTCCAACGGCAATACCAAGTTCCCCAACGCGGGCCTCAACTCCGTGGGCCTGCGCGCCGGGCTGACCTATAATTTCGGCCGCAACCCCTCCGAAGCCCCCACGAGAACCATCTACCCCGCATTCCCGCGCCACGTCAGCTACGACCTCACGCTCTTCGGTTCGTGGCGCCGCAAGGGCATCGAGGAGGGCGACAGGCAGTACGCCGCGCCGGACGCCTACACGGTCGTGGGATTCAACTTCGCCTCGATGTACAACTTCGGCTACAAGTTCCGGGCGGGCGTGTCGCTCGACGGCGTCTACGACGGCAGCGCCAACATCACCATCGGCGATCAGATCGTGCCGATGGGCGAAAGGCGGGACCTCGTGGTGGAGAAACCCGGGTTCGACAAGCAGATCGCGCTGGGAGTTTCGGCCCGCGGGGAGTTCGTGATGCCCTATTTCAACATCGGCATCGGACTGGGCGTCAACGTCCTGCACAAAGGCGGCGACCTGAAATCCTTCTACCAGATGCTGACCCTGAAAGTCGCCGTGACGCACAGTTCGTATGTCCACATCGGATACAGTCTGCGCGATTTTCACATGCCCAACTACCTGATGCTGGGCGTCGGCTACCGCTTCAACAACAAATATCCCCGTCACCGCTGATACGAAAAATCCCCGGAGCGCAAACTCCGGGGATTTTCATTTCCAGCAGCGCCGTCACGCCCCGAACAGGAACACGAACGGCTTGGCGCTCTTGCGGAACTTCGCCGTGGCGTCGCCCGCGTAGTTCTTTCCGCCGACGAGCGTGAGGGTCCGCTCGCCGCTGCCCTTCGAAAAGTCGATCGCCGCGAGGTTCACCCAGAAGGTCTCCATAGCCAGCGTCGGCTCGAAATAATAGACCCGGTTCTTCTGGTCGCAGACCGAACGCCAGCGCGTCGAGGAGATGTGCGGTTTGTCGGGCGTCGAGATGCCGTAGGGCACCGAGACGTTGCGCATGACCGACATCACAGCCGGCACGGCGATTTTCGGATCGGAGCTCTGCACGACGGCGTTGATGTAGAACGAAGCCCGCACGAAGCGGTCCGGAGCGCGGTTGGTGCCGGGAAGCATCGTAAGACCGCCGATCTGCTGCCAGTAGTCGAGGATCGCCAACTGGTCGTTGTAGAACGGTGAATTGGTCATCACCTGATACTGGCGACCGTGGTGTATCTCCAGTTTGCCGTCGCGGTATTCGAAGATCGCGCTGTCGCCCGAAGCGTCGGAAATCGCCAGGTGGAGCCGCGACTTCACGCCGTTCGGCAGGTCGGGGGCGTCGAGGCGGAACTTTTCTTTCGCAAGCTCGGTCACGGCCTCGTCCACGGTGGCGAAATTGTCCAGCACATATTGCGTCCAGATACTCAGGCCCATGACGGGGCGCGTGTCGCCGGGACGTTCGTAGACCGATTCGGGCAGGAACAGCAGGCTGGCGACCAGTCCGGCCTCGTTCATGCCGTCGGCGACGCCGATGTCGTAGCCTGCGGCCGAGAGCGAGCCGTATTTCGAGGTCCAGAAGACCGTATTGTCGCTGTTCGCACCGCGGCGCTCGATGCCGCGCGGGAAGATGTAGAGATTGGTGAGCGGGTCCTCGCGCCAGTCCATCGTGCGGCCCGTCACGGTCATGCCGTCGGGGCCGAGGTAAACGGCGCGGGTGCAGGCCTCGGCCTGGGGTGATTGGACGGCCAGCGCAGCAGCGCACAGCATCGTCAGAGCGGGAATTTTCATAAGCGGGTGTTTTTAATCCGGGTGTTTCGCTGCAAAACGGATGCAAAACAGGGCGGAAATCTGTCTTTTCGACAGCACAATATACAAAAAACAACCGACATCTCCAACCGACCGCGGCAAAGGTCCGCCGCCCGCCGTGATACGCTACTCGCTGAAGATGGAGCGGACGGGAGGAAGGTAAAAACTTTTTCGTATCTTTGTAGAAAATCCAGAAACGATGCAGATTACCAAAGCCGAATTCAAATGCTCGTCGGAGCGCATTTCGCAGGTCCCGAAAGACGACCTGAAGGACATCGCCTTCATCGGGCGCAGCAACGTCGGCAAGTCGTCGCTCATCAACATGCTCACCGGACACGGAGGGCTGGCCAAGGTGTCGGGAACGCCCGGCAAGACCCGGCTGGTAAACCATTTCCGCATCAACGACGCATGGTACCTCGTCGACCTGCCCGGCTACGGCTATGCCCGCACGTCGAAGGCGCAGCGCGGGGAGTTCTCGAAACTCATCACCGACTACATCCTCAAATGCGAGAAGATGCACTTCCTGTTCGTGTTGGCGGACATCCGCCTCGAACCCCAGAAGATCGACCTGCGCTTCATCGAGATGCTGGGCGAGAACGGCATTCCGTTCGCCATCATCTTCACCAAGGCCGACAAGCTCTCGAAAACCCAGCGGGAGAAGAGCGTGGAGCGGTTCCGGACGGCACTCGCCGAACAGTGGGAGGAGCTGCCTCCGATGTTCGTCTCCTCGTCGGAGAAGGGCACCGGACGCGAGGAGATCCTCGCCTATATAGATGAATGCTTACAGCAAAACTGACCCTAACCGTCCCGGAGGCCGGGAACAAAATGTCCGGTCCCCGAAGCGAAAACCGGCCCGTTCCGGAAATGTTTAACCGAATGTTGAAAAATCGCGCCTGAAAGGGGGCGATTTTTCGTCGTATTGTCCTATATTTGCAACGTCAAAAAAATCCTCGTAACCTATGGCTATCCACAAAATCAAAATCTTCACCGGACGCGGTTCGGAATATCTGGCCACCAAGATCGCCGCCAGCTTCGGCACGACGCTCGGACAGTCGGAGGTCCTGCGTTTCAGCGACGGCGAATTCCAGCCCTGCTACAACGAGTCGATCCGCGGCTGTACGGTCTTCATCATCCAGTCGACTTTCCCGCCCTCGGACAACCTCATGGAGCTGCTGATGATGATCGACGCCGCACGCCGTGCATCGGCGCATCAGGTCGTGGCCGTGGTGCCCTACTTCGGCTGGGCGCGTCAGGACCGCAAGGACCGTCCCCGTGTGCCGATCGGCGCCAAGCTGGTGGCCAACATGCTGATGGCCGCAGGTGTCGACCGCGTGATGACGATGGACCTGCACGCCGACCAGATTCAGGGATTTTTCGACGTTCCGGTCGATGCCCTCTACGCCAGCGGCATCTTCGTTCCCTACATCAAGAGCCTCAACATCGAGGACCTCTCGATCGCGGCCCCCGACATGGGCGGCGCCAAACGCGCCAACACCTACTCCAAGCTGCTGGGAACGCCGATCATCATTTCGCACAAGGAGCGTGCGAAGGCCAACGTCGTGGGCAAGATGACCGCCATCGGCGATGTGGAGGGCCGTAACGTGCTGATCGTCGACGATATGATCGACACCGCCGGCACGATCTGCATGGCCGCCGACATGCTCATGGCCCGCGGGGCGAAGAGCGTCCGCGCCGCCATCACCCACCCGGTGCTTTCGGGCCCGGCCTACGAGCGCATCAACGACAGCGCCCTCGAGGAGGTGATCGTCACGGACACCATTCCGCTCAACCCCGACAAGGACCTGCACAAATTCACCGTCCTGTCGGTCGCCGACCTCTTCGCCGACGTCATCGAGCGCGTACACAACTACAAGGAAATCTCGTCGATCTTCTCCAAATAGGAGAACCGACCGGCTCACTTACAAAAATCCCCGGGACCTGCGCCAAAGGTTCCGGGGATTTTCTGCATGCGAATGAGGCTTCTACCCTGCCTTCTCGCCCTTGGTGCGGCTGCGGACATACTCCGTGGGCAGGCATCCGACGTGCTTCTTGAAACTCGTGGCGAAATACGACGGGGAGTTGAAACCCACCATCGAGCTGATTTCCGAAATCGAGTATTTGCGGTCCAGCAGCAGTTTGCAGGCGTAGTTGAAACGTATCTTGCGGATGAACTTCGTGGCCGACTCGCCCGTGATGGACTTCATCTTCAGGTGGAGGTTCGAACGGCTCATGCAGAGCGCCTTGCTGAAATCGTTCGACGAGAACTCCTCGTTGTCCATGTTCTCCTCGACGATGCGGATGGCCTTTTTCAAGAACTCCCCGTCCATCGAGTTGGAGGTGATCTTGTCGGGGTCGATCTCCGCGTCGTCGGAATAGTAGTGGCGCATCCGGTAGCGGGCCTTCAGCAGGTTCTGGACATTGGCCGCAAGCAGCGAGATCGACAGCGGCATCGGCAGGTAGCTGTCGGCCCCGGCCTCGATGCCCGTGATCTGCTCCTCGACGCTGCCTTCGGTGGCGAGGATCACCACCGGGATGTGGCAGGTGCGGATGTTCTGCTTCACCGCCTGACAGAGTTTCAGCCCGTCCAATCCCGGCAGGACGCGGTCGGCGATGATGATGTCGGGCTCCAGCGTCTTGAGCCGTTCGAGGGCGTCGTTGCCGTCGGCGGCCACCTCGACGCTGTAACGGGCCTTGAAATGGTCGGCGACATAGCGCGCCACTTCGGCGTTGGACTCGACCAGCAGGATCGTGCCGCGCGTCTGCTCCGGAACCTCCTCGGCCGGAGCGAAATCGCCGCCCTCGCCCGACCACTCCTCGGGCAGGAACTTCTCGGCGTCGCGGATGATCGAGGCCCGCACGTCGTGCTCCCCGGCGCGTTTCCCGGCCGGATAGACTTCGATATTGTCGGGCAGCGTGATGGTGAACTCCGAAAAACGCCCCGGTTCGCTGCGCAGGGCGATCGACCCCTGATGCAGTTCGACGATGCGGCGGACGATCGAGAGCCCGATGCCCGAACCGTCGTGCGATTCGCTGACCTGATAGAAACGCTCGAAAATACGCTCCTGCTGGTCGGGCGGGATGCCGATGCCGGAGTCGCGGACCGTAAGGCGGAAACACCCCTCGCCGCGCTGCAACGCAACGCGGATGATGCCGCCGTCGGGCGTGAACTTGAAGGCGTTCGACAGCAGGTTGGTGAGCATCATCTCGAGGAACATCCGGTCGACGGGCAGCGCCTCGCCCTTCAGCTCGGAGCTGAGGATATAATCCATGTCGCGGTTCTGGGCCACCTCCTCGAACATCGAGAAGACCTCGGCGACGATGGCGTCGACGTCCTGCACGGCGACCTTCATCTTGAACATCTCCAGTTCGGCCTTGCGGTAGTCCAGCAGTTGGTTGATGATGTGTAACAGTTTGAGGCTGTTGCGGTAGATGTAGTTCAGACGCGACGAAACGTATTTGTCGGCCGTGCCGTGTTCACGAATCTCCTGCAGGGGCGAGAGAATCAGCGTCAGCGGCGTGCGCAGTTCGTGCGAGAGGTTGATGTAGAAACGTATCTTCTCCTGACTGAGCTGGCCGATGGACTCCTTCTCCAGCCGCTCCACACGCAACTGCATCTTCATCTTCATGCGGCCCAGCAGCGCCGCCACGACACCTCCGACGAAGCCCAGCGCCAGCAGCACCCACAGAATTTTCGCCACGAGAGTCTGCCACCACATCGGCAGCACGCGGATCTCGACCGTCGCGGGGAGTTCGTTCCAGCGTCCGTCGTTGTTCGCCGCGCGGACCTTGAAGACATAGTGCCCGGGCTTGAGGTTCGAATAGTTGGCCTCGAGGTGCGAGGTCTCGTACCAGCGGGTGTTGAAGCCCTCTAACTTATAGGCAAAGGTGTTGCGACCCCCGGAGAGCGGGTTGACCGCCACGAAGCGCACCGTGAAGATGTTGCGCACGGAGGGGAACGCCGCCGCCGTGACCCGACCCGCCGAATCGCGCTCGATGCGCACGCGGCGGTCGCCGTCCGCATCGGCCACGTCGACGCCCGTGATCTGCGGCTCGGGCGCGAATGGGTTGTCCACCAGATCGTGGGGCCGGAACCATGTGATGCCGCCGATGCCGCCGAACCAGAATATCCCGTCGCGGCTCCGGCAGTAGGAGTAGAGGTTGAACTGGTTGTTGGCGATGCCGTCGCGCAGGGAGTAGCGGCGGAAGGTGTTCTTCCGGGTGTCGAAGCACGCCAGACCGCTGTTGGTCGAAATCCACAGCCGCGCCAGCTCGTCCTCGAGGATGCCGTAGACGAAGTCGTTGGGCAGTCCGTCGGCCACGGTGAAGCGCGTGAACGAATTGTCCGAAGCGTTGTAGCGGTATAACCCGTGACGGGTACCGATCCAGATATTACGGTGTGAATCCTCCGTGACGCACATCACGGCGATATCCCGCCGGGGGGGGGAAATTCCCTCCTTCACCGGATTCAGCTCGCAGGTCATCACCTGCCGCACGTCGGGCTGCCAGAGGTACAGCCCGGCCCCGGTGCCGATCCACACGCGGCGTTTCGAATCGCGGAAAAGCGTCGTGATCTGCAACGACCCCAGCCGGGGCTCGTAATCGGCGCAGAGGTGGCGCGAGAAACGCCCCGCGGCGGTGTCGAACGACAGCAGTCCGTTGAGCGTGCCGACCCACAGCGTCCCGTCGCCGCCGTCGAGCAGCGAATAACAACTGTTGTTGATCGGGATCGAGGCGTTGACCGGATAGTGGCGCGTGCGCCGTGTCGCGGCATCCATCGAGCTCAGTCCCCCGGCGTGGGTGCCGATCCACACGCGGCCGCGGCCGTCGGGATAGACGCATTTGACGTTGTTCGACAAAAGGGCGCCGTTGGCGGTGTTGAACTCCGTAAAACGCCCCGTGCGGCGGTCGTAAAGATTCACGCCGTCGTCGTTGGTGCCGATCCAGAGGCTCTCCGACGCGGGGTCCTCGACAATGCAGCTCACCGTGTTGTCGCCCAGCGAATTGCGCGTCGGGTCGTGGCGCAGCACCCCGAAACGGCGGGCCAGCGGATGGTAGTAGCTCACTCCGCCGTAGTAGGTCCCGAGCCAGACACCCCGCTGGGCGTCGATGAAGATGGAGCGTATCGAGTTGTGGCTCAGCGAACCCGCCTCGGAGGTGTGCACATAGCGTTCGAAGCGCCCGCTTTGCGGGTCGCGGATCGAAAGGCCGTCGAAAGTGCCGATCCAGAGCCGCCCCTCGGAGTCGGTTTTCAGGACGCGGATGTAGTCCGAGACCAGCCCGGGATTCGCCGCCGCGTCATAGCGCCCGGTGACCTGCAACGTCCCGTCGAGGCGGTAGAGGCCGTTGCCGTGGGTGGCGACCCAGTATCCGTCGCCGTCGGCGACGATGCTGGCGATGTCGTAACGAGCCATCTGCGGCAGGATGCGCACGGCGTTGCCGTAGGTCGAGGAGTAGGTGTAGATGCCGTTGGAGGTTCCGACCAGAAATCCGTCGCGCGAGGGACAGACGGCATGCACGCTGATGCCCGTAAGGTAAGTCCTGATCTCGAGCTCGCGGCTGGCGCGGTCGAAGAGCACGATGCCCAGATCGGTGGCGAGGATCAGATCGCCGTCGGCCGTGGCGGCAATGTCGGCGACCTGCATGTTACGCCCCTCGAGCCGGAAATTCTCGAAAGTCTGCGTCGAGGCGTCGTAACACGACAGTCCCGACGCCGTGCCGATCCAGAGCAGGCCCCCGTCGGCGAACAGCGCGTTGACCGAGTTGTCGCCCAGACTCTGCGGATCGCCCTCCATGCGGCGGAACACCGTGAACGAATAGCCGTCGTAGCAGTTCAGACCATCCTGCGTCCCCATCCAGATACGCCCCATCCCGTCCTGCGCAATGGCCATCACGGTGCTTTGCGACAGACCCTCGTTGACCGACAGCGTCCGGAATTCGATGGCTGCGGAGGCCCTGCCGGAGAAAACGGCGAACAGAGCGAGCAGGAGAAGCGCATGTTTGAGTTTCAGCATATTGTAGTGGCTTGGGTGTATAAATATACGCTTTTTTTCGGAATTTCCGAAGCCCTCAGCGTTTTTCGGCCCCGGAAACGCCACCGCCGGGCGTAAGGCACGTCCGGCGGCAGTCGCGGAATCAGCGGCGTCAGCGCACCGACGCGGGGAGCTCGTCGACCAGTTCGCGGTCGGCCTCACCCCTGCGGCGAACGACGGTGCTGCCCCCGGTCTTCGACGCCGGGGTGTTGTAGAGCACGGCGTTGCCGCGGCGGTCCGTGACCGAGAGCGATGCGGGTTTCGAGGCGTCGAGTTCGGCGGCGACGGTCCATCCGCCGACCGTCACGCGGCCTTTCGAGTCGCGTTTCAACGCCAGCGGCTTGCGGCCCTCGGGGGTGATGCGGAAAATGGCCAGAAAACGCTGCGCGCGGCTCTTCGCCACGGTCGTGAACTCCGAATGCCACTGGTTCACATACTCCTGCACCTTGCCGTCGGGTCCCGTGCGTTTCTTCCAGTTGACCGCCGGGGAGAAGAACCGGTCCGTGAGGTTCAGCTCCAAATCACTTGAGGTGAAGAGGTCCATCCGCCCCTCGGCCAGCGAGTTGGAAGCCGCGACGGCATTCGTTCCGGCTTGTGTCAGGCGGTTGTGGCTGTGCAGCAGCCACGTCCATGCGACGGGTTCACGGGCCTCCAATTCGTCGTAAATGACGACGACGTCGGGTTTCAGGAAGAGGAAATGGCGGCGGAAGCGCGTGACGCCCGGATCGCCCAGCCCGTTTTCACGGGTGTAGTCCACGCCCGATTTCTCCATGCGGTCGATCCAGAACGGCGTGCGGATCGAGTCGTAGGCGTGCGAAGCGTCGCCCAGCGTGTAGGTCAGCGCCTCGTTGTCGGCGAAGCGCGCCAGCCAGCCGTAGCCGTTCTCGCCGATGACCTGCGCCATGCCGTCGGCGAGGATCGTGTTGTGGCCCCGCGAACGGTAGTGCATCAGCGTATGCTTGTCGTTGAAATTCGAATAGTAGCCCGTACCGCCGAACAACTGGCGGCCGCCGTAGTTGATCGTGAAGCCGTTGTGCGCGGCGTGGACATGGCCCGTCGAGCCGAACGGCAGGGCGAAGAAGGCCGCCATCAGGTCGTCCGACGCATCGGCCGGGTCGGTGTGCATCAGCGAGAAGCCCGCATCGGGATAAAAGCGCGAAGTATTGCGCGCAGGGGCCTTGGGGGCCACCCGGTCGGCGGGTTTGTCGGTCAGTATGCGGTAGAGCGTGAAGCCCTTCGAACGGTAGAGGTTCTTCGGATCGCTGCCGATCAGTTGGTCGGCGTACCACCGTGCTTCGGGGCTCGGGAGTTCGCGGGCCAGCGCGTCGGCGAAGCCCATGTAGAGCTGCGACGGGGAGGTCATCTTCTCGTAATCGTCGCCGAAACCCGTGGCGTAGGAGCCTTTCGGGAAGGAGTAAATGAGAAACGAGGGCAGGTTGCGGTACCACGGCAGGTCGAAGAAATCGACACCCGTCAGGCGCGTGAGGACGAACGGCACATAGATGAACGTCACCAGATTGGCCTGCATGTAGCTGCTGCCGTCGTGCCAGCCGCCGTCGTCGCCGCCCAGAATCGGGAAGCGTGCGCACCAGATCTCATAGCAGTAGCGGAACCACTTTTCGGCCTCGGGCAGGTCGCCCAGCGTGGCGATCGACGAGAAGAAGAAGTTACGGAACGTGTGCTGCCAGACGTGGTTGTCCATCGAGTGAACCTCGAAATCCTTGACATAGTGGTTGTAGAAATATTCGCCCCGGACACGGATGGCTTCGAGCACCGCGGCCCGCTCTTCGGGCATCATGCGGTCGCACGCCGTATCGTATCCCACGGCCAGCCCGTACATGATGGCCGAGCGGTTGAAATCCTCCGACGTGGCATCGCTGTCGACGGGCAGCGCGGCGGCGTGGAGAGCGTGGCGCACGGCGGCATCGCGGAACGGCTCCTCGCCCGTGAGCAGGTAGGCCGTCGAGAAATCGACGACGGGTTGCGTGACCACCTCGCCGAATTTGTGGTACATGAAGTTGATGAGCGATTTCTTCTCGAAAGGCGTCATCCCCGTGGTATCGCGCGGACGCGTCGGGGCTACGGGCACGAGCTCCATGCCGAGTTTGGCGCGGGCCTGCCGCACCGCTCCCCGGGCTTCGGGGTTTCGCTGCGCCCGGGTGCGGAACGCATCGACCCCGTCGCGGGAGACATAGAGGCGGTGGTGAGGCATCGCGGCGACCCTGCGCACCAGCTCGGCACCCGTCAGGGTGGCGAACCGTCGGGCCGAAGCGTCGACGGTAAAGGCATGGATTTCCGACCAGCGTTCCGGTGCGCCGGGCTCGGCGACGGACCATTGCCAGTACCAGCGACCCTCGGCGAGCGGCTCGTGGCAGGCGTAAGCCGCCCATTCGAAAGGCTCCGAGGCCGCAACTCCGGCAAAGGTGCTGTCCTGCGACAGCCGCACACGGTAGCGAGCATGTTTCGAATCGCCCGAGGCGGGCCAGAGCAGTGCGGGCGGATTCTGCATCACCGCAACGCCGCCCGTGGGCTGCGCCCACTCGCGGTAGCGGGGACGCAACGCCTGTTTGTCGAGCCGGATTTCGGCCGGGAGCTGCGCCGCGGCCGCGGATGCCGCGAGAAGCGCGGCCAAGAGCAGGATTCGTTTCATCGTCACGGCATTTTATCGAGGACGAGACCCGCGGCGCCCATGCACCCGGCACGGTTGCCCAGCGTGGCGGCCACGAGTTCGGTATCTTCGCCGCAGACCGACATCATCTGCCGCCGGACCCCCTCGCGGAGTTTGGCGAGGTAGAACTCCCCGGCTTCGGAGATGCCGCCCCCGACGACCACGCGCTGCGGGGCGAAGAGGTTTATCATCGAGGCGATGCCGTGCGCGAGGTAGTTCCAGTGCTCCTCCATGGCCTGCACGGCGGCCGGGTTCCCCTCCTTGTAGAAGAAAACCACATCCTTGCCGTCGACGTCGGCATCCCCGCCGCTGCCGATCAGTTCGCAGAACCGCCGCACGAGCGCCGAGGTCGAGGCGTAATGCTCCAGACATCCCCGTCCGCCGCAGGCGCACGCCTCGCCGTCGCATTTGACGGTGATGTGGCCCATCTCCATGCCGCGGTTGCGGTAGCCGCGGAAAAGACGGCCGTCGATCAGCACGCCGCAGCCGATGCCCGTTCCGACGGTGACGAAAACCACGTCCGTGGCCCCTTTCGCGGCCCCGAACAGCGTTTCGCCCAGCGCCATCATGTTGGCGTCGTTGCCGGCGAGGGTCTTCAGCCCCGCGGCCTCCTCGATACGGGCGGCGAGGGGGATGTTCTCCCACCCCGCGATGTTCTCCGCACCGCCCAGCACCGTGCGGCCGTCGGCCGAGACGACGCCCGGG
This sequence comes from Alistipes provencensis, assembly GCF_900083545.1. Lineage (NCBI taxonomy): Bacteria > Pseudomonadati > Bacteroidota > Bacteroidia > Bacteroidales > Rikenellaceae > Alistipes > Alistipes provencensis. The sequence continues at coordinate 3,651,472 of NZ_LT559262.1, forward strand.
GTGCCGATGCCGACCCCGGCCAGCGTCAGCCCCTTGCCGGCGGCATAATCCCGGCAGGCTTCGACTCCTTTCAGAACCTGCCCCAGCACCGCTTCGGCGCTCTCCTGCGCAAAGGCAGGGAGCTGGCCGCTGAAAAGCACCTCCCCGGAGGAGGCGACCACGGCGTACTTCACCGAAGTGCCGCCGAGGTCTATTCCGATCGCATAGCGTTCCATACGTCAGGCCCTTTCCACCCAGATCGGCGAACACCAGCCCCACTGTCCGTCGCGCTGGCGCACGCGCACATAGTAGTAATCGGTATCGCGCTGAGCCTTGTCGTCGACCATGTAGTGACCCGCGCAGAAAGCCGCCTCGGGCTGTGCGCGTTCGAACTGAACGGCCTCCGAGAGCCATCCGCGCAGGAAATGCGCCCGGGCGCCCTCCAGCAGCTCCCCGATCGAATGTTCGTAGGTGTGGCCGTTGAACTCGGCGACGAGCTTCGCCGTGCGGGGAGCCGTCACGTCGAGGACCACGCCCTGCATGGCCGGGGTCATCACATTGGGATTCTTCGACGAATACATGTCGAGCGCCACATGCCGTGCGTCGCGCTCCACGACACGGTTGACCCGCGTGTGGAACTCCGTTTCGCCGGGCTGCGGCGAGGTGAAGGCCGCACCGCGGAAGCAGGTCTGCAAATCATCTATCGAGCCGTCCGTCAGGCGCAGCAGTCCCTGCCAGTGGACGTACTCCTCCTCGCGGTTCCAGCCGAAGTTGACCTTGATCTTCGTGCGGATCACCTCGTCGCCGGGCGCGGCGGCGCGGTGCGGGCCGTTGAGCCGTGCGATGCACTGGCCGTTCTTGATGAGGTCCACATAGTCGACGGCGTTCTGACCCTCGACATTGAGGTATATCTCGCGCCGTCCGGCCCTGATGACGTCGCCCGAAGCGCCGCCGTTGATGCGGAAGTCGATCTTGATCTTGTCGCCCGTAACGCCGCAGACATGGCGTTTGCCCATGTTCTCCCAGATGGCGTCGCGGTCCAGCGCCGGGGCATAGACTCCGATGCGGCCGTCGCCGTAGCTGCCCGGATAACCGGCATGCTGGTCGGTGGAGCACATCAGGCCGAACTTGTGGCCCTGCTCCAGACCATACTGGATCGAGCCCTCCCAGATGCGCGGGCCCATGTCGTGCAGGTAGTCGTAGTCGCCCGTGTCGCTCTCGGCGAGTCCGTGGCGCGAGAACATCTCGACGAACGGCGTCTGCCGGTCCTCGCGGAATGCCGCCCAGTTATAGCCGCGAAAACCCGTCATGTAGCCCATGTGGTGGGGCGTGATGTAGCAGTCGTACTCCTTGAGCCGCTCCTTGAGGTCGGGAACCGAGGTGCACTCGACCAGCGGAGCGTCGAAATCGTGGAACAGCGCCACATGGTCGCCGTGCTCCATGCTGTGGCACTCGTAGGAGGGGAATGTCAGGAACTCACCCGGGCGGTCGGCCGCCTTGACTGCCGCGAGGTATTTGTCGTAACCCCCGGCGCGCAGGCGCTTGAAAGCCTCGGTGTGGTAGCCGATGACCCAGTCGAGGCGCGGATCGTTCTCGCCCGGGATGTCGGGCCACAGGGCGTGGGGCGTCACCGACACGAAATCCAACTGCTGTTCGGCGGCGGCGAGGGCATCCGAGAGGTCGCCGTGGCCGTAGGTCACGTTGCAGTGGTTGTGCACGTCGCCCCAGAAGACCTTGAGGTCCTTGAGCGAGGGAAATCCCTTTTTCAGGTTGTCGGGCAGCGAATCCTTGTCGCCCAGTTTCGAACATCCGGGGAGCGTGCCCGCGGCCGCCAAACCGAGCAGGGTCCATCCCGAAGCCTTCAGAAAATCTCTTCTATCCATAATATAACGCGAGTTCGACGGATCGGTTAGTTGTTTCATTCGGTGCAATTTCAAAGATAAAAATCCGTCGAACTCCCGTTACAGCGTTTAAAACGCCGATTTTCATCTTTAAAATCCCTCTAAATCTCCCTTTGTAAAGGGAGACTTTCAATTTATCAGAGTTGGTCCGCGCCGCGGAAAAATTCGTACTCCCGCTCGCAGGGGTCCGTGTCGCCGCACTCCTGCTGGAGTTTTTCGAGCCGCGCGTGCATGTCGCTGCGAATGGCGGCATAGCCGGGATCGTTGTAGACGTTGTGCATCTCGTGGGGGTCTTTCTTCAGGTCGTAGAGCTCCCACTCGTCGACGTCGTTGTAGAAGTGGATGAGTTTGTAATCGGCCGTCCGGATGCCGTAATGCCGCTTCACGGAGTGCCACGAGGGGTATTCGTAATAGTGGTAGTAGACCCCCGTGCGCCACGCTTCGGGCGTCTTGCCGCCCGAGGTGAGCACCCCTTTCAGCGAACGGCCCTGCATGTCGGCGGGAACCTCCAGCCCGGCCATGTCGACGAACGTCGGCGCCAGATCGATGTTCATAGCCAGCGCCTTGGTGCGGACGCCCGCGGCGACGGCCTTCGGGTAGCGCACCAGCAGCGGCGTGCGCTGGCACTCCTCGTACATGAAGCGTTTGTCGAACCACCCGTGCTCGCCCAGAAAGAAGCCCTGATCGGAGGTGTAGACGATGATCGTGTTGTCGAGCTCGCCGATCTCTTCGAGGTATTTCAGCAGACGCCCGACGTTCTCGTCGACACCCTTGATGACGGCGCAGTAGTCCTTCATATACTGCTGGTATTTCCAGCGCGTCAGCTCCTCCTGCGTCGCCCGTCCTTTCAGACGCCCGTACTCGGCGATGCGCGGGGCGTAGGCCCGATCCCAGTTGGCCCGCTCCTCGGGGGTCATGCGGTTGTAGGCCGCCTGATACTGCATCAGGCTGCTGCGCCAGTCGTTGGCGCGCGACACGTCGTCCTTGTTGGCGTCGCCCGAGGTTTCGAGTTCACAGGACTGCGCCAGTTGCTCGGGGGTCATCAGCTTGAGGTCCCACTCGGGCCACATGTCGCGGCCGATCTCCATCGCCTGCTCGCGGGCGGCGCTGCCGCGACCCGAATAGTCGTCCAGCAGGTTGAAGGGCTCGGGGAAAACCCGGTCGTCGTTGATGCCCAGATGACGCTGCGCGGGCATCCAGTTGCGGTGCGGGGCCTTGTGGTAGTAGAGCATGGCGAAAGGACGCGACTTGTCGCGCCGCTCGAGGAATCCGATGGCCTTGTCGGTGATGACGTCCGTCACATAGCCCGGCTCGGTCCGCTCCTCGCCGTTCTCGATGAACAGCGGCGAATAGTACTCGCCCTGCCCCACGAGAATGCTCCAGAAATCGAAACCCTGCGGCTCGGAATTGAGGTGCCACTTGCCGATCATCGCCGTCTGGTAGCCGGCGTCGTGCAACAGCTTGGGGAACGTCTGCTGGTCGCCGTCGAACGTGCGCGAATTGTCCGTGAAGCCGTTCACATGGCTGTACTTGCCCGTGAGGATGCAGGCCCGCGAGGGTCCCGAAATGGCATTGGAGACGTAGCAGCTCTCGAAGAGCATGCCTTCGCGCGCCAGACGGTCGAGGTTGGGGGTTTCGACCAGCAGGCTGCCGTAACAGCTCATGGCCTGCGTGGTGTGGTCGTCGGTCATCATGACGATGATGTTGGGGCGCTTGGGCTGCCCCTCGCTGCACCCCGCAAGGGCTGCCAGCGTCAGCGGCACGGCGGCATAACGCGCACCGCACCGCATGGAATCGAGGTTTTTCATATATCAGGTCGGTTTCAGTTCCGTGTTTCGGCATAGGGCCGCAGGTTGCGCACAAGCTTCGGGTCACCGATCCCGACGCCCCGGTCGTACATCGCCCGGCGCAGGCGGTTCAGCTCCCCCTCGTAGCGGCGGTCGACGGCCAGATTGACCATCTCGCCGGGGTCGGCCTGCAAATCGTACAGCGCCTCGCGGTTGCGGCCCCACTGGTAAAGGACGTATTTGTAACGCGGGCCGACGATGCACCAGCCGCGCATGCCGGGGCCCGGGAGGAGCGTCTCGACGAACACCTCGTCGTGAAGCGTCGCCTGCCGGCCTTCAGCCACGGGGCGCAGGCTCCGCCCGCGGTAACGCTCCGGATCGGGGATGACGCCCGCATAGTCGCAGACCGTGGCATAGAGGTCCAGCCCGACGTTCGACAGCGCTTCGTCGTTGCACACGCCCTCCAAACCGGTCCCCTTGGGGGCCTTGACGATCAGCGGAACGTTGACCACCTCCTCCTGCAAATTCCATTTCTGGTTCCAGCCGTGGGCGGCCACGCCGTCGCCGTGGTCCGAAAGGAAGATGATCGCCGAATCGTCATAGAGCCCGTGGGCCTTGAGCACCCCGACGATGCGGCCCACCTCGCGGTCGACGCGCTCCACAAGGCGGTAATAGGCATAGAGATAGCGCCGCCAGTCGTCCTCGGTGTAGGTGTAGGTGTCGTGGTAGCGGGGCGAGGAGGCGTGTTCCAACGCCAGAGCTTCAGCGGAATAGGTCGAGGGCATGAAGTTGGCCGGGAGGTTGGGGCACTCGTCGGTGGAGAAGGGCGCCAGCTCACCGTAATGCAGCGTCTCGTTGCGTCCGTATTCGCAGATTTCGTGGGGATTGAGCAGCGAAGCCACCAGAAACAGGGGCTTCGTGCCGTCGTATTCCCTCAGCGCCGCGTCGCAGGCATCGGCCAGCGTCGGGTCGTCCATCTTCGAAATGCGGCGGAATCCCGTGCCCGAATCGGGCAGGTTGACCTCCGGGACATGCCACTTCCCGGCGTAGAGGCACTCGTAACCCGCCCCGGCAAGACGGTGGCCGATGCCGGCCTGCATGTCGGCTCCGTTGGGGCGTATGGCGTTGTCGAAGGCCCCGACCTCGAAGGGCATGCGGCCCGTGACGAGCGAGGCGCGGCAGGGACCGCTCAGCGGAAAGGGGCAGTAGGCGCGTGTGAACCGCACGCCGTCGGCGGCCAGCGCGTCCATCGCCGGGGTCTTGACCCACGGATTGCCGGCGCACGACATAGCCCCGGCGGTCTGCTGGTCGGTCATGATGACGATGATGCCGGGACGCTTCCCGGCCGAGGGTTTGGGTTTGGGAGCGGCGGCGGCATCGGCGGTCACGGCCAGAGCGGCGAGCGATGCGGCCAGCGCAGGGTGGTTCAGGTTGGTCATAAGTCGGTTTTTCAGGTATTGCAAAGACAGTGCAAGCCGAGTGCGGAGCCGGGGTTTACCCGGACTATGCCGAGGCGCCGCCTGTCTAAGCCGAAGTTCATCTTCAGCAAAAGTAGCACAACGCTGCAACAAAGGCCCCGGAGATTGTTCTCAAAAACGTAAATCGTGTGCAAAAGCCTTTCGATTTTGTAGAATCGCACCTTAAATTTGTCCTAAAACCCCGTCGCAAGCCCCGTCAGGGCGCGTCATTCGACAAATCCGGCATCGGACTGCACAAAACTGAAACCCCTTTGCTGAAATTCGGGAAAGGATTGGTCATTATTAATAAAAGGTACCCGCGCTTTATCGTACCTTTGCCGTACCATGAAACCTGTAAAACTACTTATCACGCTTCTGCTGGCCGCCCTGCCCGCCCTGCTGCGGGCGCAGGCCGACACCTCGGTTTTCGCCCTGCTGGACCTCACGCACCCCGGACTGGAACGCGTCGCCGCGCTGCACGCCGCGGGCGACGAGCGGGCCGCCGCCGAGGCCCTGCTCGACTACTACCGCCACCGCACGGGCGTCGTCTGTCCCGACGTAGACCTCTCGGACATTACGATCTCGCCGGACGAGCGGCGCTGGGCCGACGAGGCGATGGAGCACCGTTTCTTCGTCCATCACGGCTACCAGCCCTCGTATTTCTACGGCGACGACATCGACTGGGAGTACTGGCCCGTGAAGGACAACGAACTGCGCTGGCAGCTGCACCGCATGAAGTGGTGGGTGCCGATGGGCAAGGCCTACCGTCTCTCGGGCGACGAGCGCTACGCCGCGGAGTGGTGCGCCGAATACCTCGACTGGATGCGCAAGAACCCCCTCACGGCGTATGACGAACGCAAGGCCGGGAACTGGACCCGCGCCGAAAACGTCTATTTCGCATGGAGGCCCCTCGAAGTGAGCGACCGGCTGGAGTTCCAGATCCACCAGTTCCTCTATTTCCTGCCTGCCGAGGCGTTCAGCGGGGATTTTCTCGTGCATTTTCTCGACAACTACCACCGCCACGCGGAGCATATCACGCGCCATTTCTCGGCCAAGGGCAACCACCTGCTGTTTCAGGCCCAGCGGCTCGTCTTCGCAGGCGTATTCTTCCCCGAGTTCCGCGACGCGGCCCGCTGGCGCGCGACGGGCGTCGAGATCCTCAACCGCGAGATCGGCGAGCAGGTCTACGACGACGGCATGCAGTACGAACTCGACCTGCATTACCACCACGAGTCGATCGGCATCTTCTTCAAGGCGCTGCAAATGATGGACGCCAACGGCTACCGCGGCGATTTTCCGGCGGAGTACCTCGCCACGGTCGAACGGATGATCGACGCCTACATCGACTGCTCGTTCCCGGACTACTCGACACCGCTGTTCAGCGACAACCGTTTTCAGGAGAAAGCCGTGCTGCTGCCCGGCTACCGGGCGTGGGCCGAGGTCTTTCCCGACAACGCCGCCATTCGCCGGATGGCGACCGAAGGCCGCGAGGGAGCCGCCCCGGAGCATCTTTCGCGGGCGCTGCGCACCTCGGGATTCTACGTCCTGCGCAACGGCTGGGAGAGGGACGCCACGGCGATGGTCCTCAAGGCCGGGCCGCAGGGATTCTGGCACTGCCAGCCCGACAACGGCACGTTCGAACTCTGGCACCGGGGCCGCAACTTCTTCCCCGACTCGGGCAGCTACGTCTATGCGGGCGACAAGGAGGTGACCGACCAGCGCAACTGGTTCCGCCAGACCCGCGTGCACAACACCCTGACGCTCGGCGGCCGCAACCTCGAGCGCACCGACTCGAAATGCGTGCGCTGGGAGACGGACGGCGCAACGGACATCCTAACGGTCGAAAATCCCTCCTACGAGGGCCTCACCCACCGCCGCACGGTGTGGTTCGTCGACCGGCGGTTCTTCGTCATCGCCGACGAAGTCTTCGGCGCGGCGCAGGGCGAAGTGGCCCTGCATTACAACCTCGTGGAGTGCGACCCGGCGGAGGATTTCGCGGCGCACTCCGCGGCGACCCGCTTCGACGACGGCAACAACCTCCTGCTGAAAGTCTTCGGGGCGGAGCGGATGGAACGCCGCGAAGGCTGGGTGTCGCGCACCTACCGCCAGCGCACCGAGCGTCCGGCCTATACGTTCACAGTACAAAAGCGCCCGGAAAAGCCCGTGCGGCTGGTGACGGTGCTGCTTCCGGCCGAAGACGCCGCGGTGCAGCGCGTCAAAGCCGTCTGGCACGGCGACCGGTTACAGGTCAAAATCAACCAAGAGAAATACAACCTAAAATAACGAACTGAAATGAAACGAATCCTGATGACCCTTTGCGCCGCGCTGGCGCTCGGCGCGGCATCGGCCGCCGGAACGACACCGGCCCTCGGCGACGAAAAGTCGCTCTACGACCTGCTGGACCTCGACCGTCCGGGGATGGAGGCGGTGAAGAAAGCCGTCGCCAAAGGTAACGTCGCCGCGGCGGACAAGGAGCTGCTGAGGTATTTCCGCACGCGCAAGCCCGTCGAGCTCTTCGGCCTCGACCTCGAAAACGTCAAGGTCAACAAGCTGGAGCAGAAGCAGGCCGACGAAGCGCTGGAGCACAAATTCTACGCCCACAAGGGCTACCAGCCCTCCTATTTCTACGGCGACGACATCAACTGGCGCTACTGGCCCGTGAAAGACAACGAGCTGCGCTGGCAGTTGCACCGTCACTACTGGTTCATCCCGCTGGCCAAGTGTTACTACACCACGGGCGATGTGAAATACATCGACGCATGGATGGAACAGTACGCCGACTGGGTGAAGAAAAACCCGCTGGACGGCGTCGAGCGGCTGACCGCCGCAGGGGCTCCTGCGGCCGAGATCACCGCCGAGAAGGAGAACATCCGCTTCGCATGGCGCGCGATGGAGGCCAGCCGCCGGCTGCAGGACCTGCTGACGGAGTTCGCGCTGACGATCCGTTCGCCGCGCTTCACGCCCCAGTTCCTCAACCTCTATCTGCGCACCTACCGCCAGCATGCCGACCACATCCTCCACAACTACTCCAAGCAGGGCAACCACCTGCTGTTCGAAGCCCAGCGGATGTTGTTCGCGGGCATCTACTTCCCGGAGTTCCGTGAAGCCGCCGAGTGGCGCCGCAGCGGCATCGAGATACTCAACCGCGAGATCGGCGTGCAGGTCTACCCCGACGGGATGCAGTTCGAGCTGGATTTCGGCTACCACATCGCCGCCATCGACATCTTCCTCAAGGCCCTCGGCATGGCCCGCGCCAACGGGTACGAAAGCGAGTTCCCCGCGAGCTACATCGAGACCGTCGGAAAGATGACCGCCGTGACGTGGAACATGCTCTTCCCCGACTACACGAACCCGATGTTCGGCGACACGAAGAGCCACGACAAGGGGACTCTGCAACGGCAGTTCCGCAGTTGGAGCCGGGTGTTCCCCGACGACAGGCAACTGCAATGGTTCGCCACGGACGGCCGCAAGGGCGCCCTTCCGAACTACACCTCGCAGCAGTTCCCGGCCTCGGGATTCTACATCCTGCGCACGGGGTGGGACAAGGACGCCACGGTCACGGTCGTGAAGGCCGGTCCCCCGGCGTTCTGGCACAACCAGCCCGACAACGGCACGTTCGACTACTGGCGCCGGGGCCGCAACTTCTTCCCCGACTCGGGCAGCTACGTCTACGGCGGCGACAGCGCCGTGCTGGCCCAGCGCAACTGGTTCCGCCAGACCCGCGTGCACAACACCCTGACGCTCGACAACCGCGACCTCGAAAAGACCGATTCGAAGCTCCTGCTGTGGGACGCGACGCCCGCTCTGACGACGCTGGTGACCGAGAATCCCTCCTACGAGGGCCTCACCCACCGCCGGGCGATGTTCTTCACCGAAGAGGGCCTGCTGGTGATCGCCGATCAGGTGTCGGGCGCGGCCGAGGGGACCGCAGGGGTGCATTTCAACCTCTGCCCGGGCAAGATCGAATACGCCAAGGACGGCACCGTGCGCACGTTGTTCGCCGACGGCAACAACATCCGCATCAAGACCTCGGCGACCGTCCCCGTGCAGATCCGCGAGGAGGAGGGATGGGTCTCGACCGCCTACCGCAAGAAGGAGGAGCGCCCGGCCTATGCCGTCGAAGCGCAGAAACCGGCCGGCGGCGAAGTGCTGTTCATCACCGTGATCGCCCCCGACGAAGCGCCGTTCCAAGGCTCGATCGCCATCGTTCCGGAAAAGGCCCCCGTGGGCGACAAACTCCGCTTCGCGGTGCGCGTGGGCGCCAAAACGTATAATTTAGGGTATGAACTCCGATAAGATGAAACGACTCTATGCAATAGGACTGCTGCTGGCCACGATGCCGGCAGCGGGTCAGGAAAAAGGCTACGAACCGCTGCCCGAGCGGGTGAACGTGCAGGCCGACTCGGCCCGCAGGGAGCAGGTGATCGACGGCGAGTGGGTCGCCGTGGGCATCCGCAAACCCGAGGCCCTCGGCCACGACTACTCCCGCCCCTATGCGGGCAAGCCCTCCTACCGGTTCACGCTCGGACGCGAGGACAACACCCTTTCGGGCTATGCCCCGGGCGAAACCAAGGGACGGTCGGAACTCTCCTACTGCTACGCCACGGCGTCCGATTTCGAGGGGCTCCCCGAAAAAGCCTACACCGACGCCCGACGGATGAAGACCGTCTACCACCACGGCAAGGGCATCTGTCCGCAGGGCACATCGTGGAGCTACACGTTTTCGGTCTACATTCCCTCGGAGTTGAGCAGCGACGTATCGACCATCTTCGCCCAGTGGCACGGCATGCCCGACCGGACGCTCGTGACGGCGCCCGACGGCCGGGTGATGAAGCTCCCCGCAGAGGAGTTCCTCGCCATGGAGGACACGGTCGTCATCAAGAAAGACACGGCCTACGAGCGCATCGCAGGGACCGACAAGAAAGGCAACACGGTCTGGAAAGCCGGGAAACCCACGGGCTGGAAGGTCGAGCAGGGCGGCTATCCCCCGCTGGCGTTCGGGTTCTCGAACGGGTATTTCTACATCAAAGCCAACTCCGACCGCCGCTGGTTCACCGACAAGACCGACCGCTGCAACGCCAATCCGGCCAAGGCCGAGGTGATGGTGCCCGTCACCTCGGAATTCAAGGCTTCGACGATCGCCGCGCGGATGCCGTTCGGGGAGTTTCCGAAAGATCGCTGGGTGACCTTCACCGTGGAGATCGACTGGACGCAGTACGGCGGCGCGGAGGAAACAATCGTGCGTCCGGGACGCCTTGACGTCGTGATGGCCTGCGACGGACAGACGCGCCGTCTGGTCGACAACGAACAGATCCTGATCGGCCGCAACGACGAGGACGGCTACTACTTCAAGTTCGGCATCTACCGTGTGGGCGACAGCACGGAGCCCGTGAGCTACAACCTCGCGGGATACGCCCAGCGGCAGCGCTGATCCCCGGAAAGGGAGATAAGAGAAGAGGCGGGATTTCGGTCCCGCCTCTTGTCATTCAGGTCCGGCGACACGCCGGAAACCCGCCCTATGAAATGCAGATACGCTGGATCTGCTCCTCGATGTCCGATGTCTTGTCGATCCGGGCGTTGCGCAGCCGCGCCCGGTAGGTGTAGATGGTCGAGAGGGTGCTGTTGAGGAACATGGCGATCTGCGCCGAGTCCGAAACGCCCAGCCGGATCAACGCCAGATAACGCAGTTCGGTCGAGAGCTGACGGCTCCGCTTGGGCATGAAACGCTCCGGTTCGAGGAGCAGCCCGCTCACCTGTTCGATGAAATCGGGGAACAGCCCGAGGAAAGTCTCGTCGAAAAGCCGCAGGAAATTGCGGTGTTCGGTCTGGATCAGCTCCTGCGAACGCAGCGTGATGAGCGTCTGCTCGGCATTCTCGGTTTTGAGCAGTTTGATGATCCCCATGCGGTAGGTGTCGAGACGCTGGATGTAGGAGCTGCAAAGCTGCATATATTGGCTCACATACTCCGATTTGATCTTGTTGGCGTCGTTGAGCTGGTCGTTGGTCCTCACCAGCGCGCTGTTGGTGGCGTTGAGCCGATGGTTGATGTCGGTCAGTTGGCGATTGATCTCGAGGTAGCTGTCCTTGAGGCGTTCGATCTCGCGCTTGCGCCGCAGGGTATAGATCGCCTGCCAGAGAATGACGACCAGCAGCACCGAAAGCGACAGGGCCGTGAAGAGCGTCAGCAGCAGTTTGCTGCGCATCGACTTGTCGAACGAGCGGGTGATCATGTCCAGCGATTCGGCATACTGGCCCATACGCAAACGATAATTACTGAGCGTCAAATCATTCAGCGTGCGTTTGATATAAGCGTTTGCCAACCGTATCTCCCCGGTTTCATAGAGTATCTGCGCCAGCCGGTAGAGCGACATGTGGGCGCGCGTCGAGGCCGAGAGTTCGTAGATCGAAGCCCGGGCCGCCCACAGCATCCCCCGCCGGTCGTCGCCCATATCGGTATAGTTGCGTGCGATCTGATAGGTGATATTGGCTTTCTGGAAGATATCGAGGCTGTCGATGTCGTCGTAAATAAGCCGTTCCAGCATCTCCAGCGCTTCCCGATTGCGTCCTTCAAGACGCAGCAGCTCGGCCTCGAAGTTCCGCTTCTGATAGGCGATGCGCGGCCCCGAGGCCCGGTTGATATAGGCCCTGAGGTAGTATTTGAGCGAATCGTCGTAGCGGCTCTGCACCTCGGGGAAAACGCTGAAGCGTTTCGACTCGCGGAATACCGTAGCCCGCGTGCGGTAGTAGAGCGTCAAGTCCACCTGCCGGCTGTCCGTCGTGTCGACGCTCCGCAGGATGCGGTTGGCCTCCGCCAGTTCGACGTTCCCGATCAGGACGATAGCCGTGCGCACCTTGGCGTTGTTTATCAACAGTTTGTCCCCCAGCTCCTCGGCCAGCGCACGGGCCTGCATGCAGTAGTAGGCCGACGAGTCGAGTTGGAAATGGCTGTAATGCCCCGCCAAGGTAGTATAAGCCCATGTCCGGGTCCGCATACTGCGGGTGGTGTCCGCAATGTTGCGGTATTTCCGGATCATACGGTGGCGGCGTTCCACATAGACCGCTTCGTTGTGTATGACATCGTTCAGTTCGCGGATCGTCGCGTCGATCTCGCGGTCGAGATCGTCCCGGCAGCCGGTCGCAAGGAATGCGGCAGCGGTAAGCAACAGGCAGCAGAGGCTTCGGTTCATGGCAAATGGCGTGTTTCGATGAGGCAAGATAATAAAATTCGGCATCAAAATCACGCCCCGGAGGACTTTTCGGGCGTTACAACCCGGTTACACAGTTTGATAAAACAAACCCGATTTACGCACAATCCACTGACAATTAACAGCCTGCATTTTCGACGAGTTTGATTTTCCCCACCCGCCTGCGGGAGTATTCATTTAGTAGGTACATTTGCCATACCGACTAACCCCGTTGCCCGGCGGCAACACACAAACCCAACCCCAAATGAACCGAATACTGAATTGCTTTTCATCGGCAGCGCTTGCATTGACGCTCCTCGCGGGCTGTTCGTCCGAATCGTCTTCCGAGGGTCCGACTCCCCCGCCCTCCGGAGCCGGGGATGTCTGCGGATATGTCCGCTGCGACGGCCATGGCATCGCCGGAGTCGTCGTTTCCGACGGCGTGAACGTCGTGAAAACCGACGCTGCGGGCTATTACTCCTTTACGAGCGACCTCGCCACGGCCGACTTCGTGCGCATCTCCATACCTTCGGGCTACGAAACGGCCCGCGACGGCATCCTTCCGGCATTCTACGCGCCCATCGACCCCGCCGCGACCGACGTGCAGCGCTTCGACTTCGACCTGACCGCCGTGGACAATACCCGCCACCTGCTGCTGGTCATGGCCGACATGCACATCTCGGGACGCAAACCGGGTTATCCGAACGACAGCGGAACAATCGTCGCCGAACTCGACGCCACGCAGTGCCGCGACCGTTTCATCCCGGCGCTCGCCTCCTATGCGGCCTCGGCCACCGAAGGTTACCGCGTCTACGGGCTGAATCTCGGCGACATGACCCACTCGGAATACTGGTATTCGAAAAACTACTCTTTCCCGCAATACATCGAGGCGATGAAGGGAGTCGATTTCCCGGTTTTTCACGTCATCGGCAACCACGACTACTGCCACAAGGTGGCCGACGACACGGCCGACGCGCAATATAAGGCGGCGCTGGGTCCCACCTACTATTCGTTCAATCTGGGCCGCATCCACTACATCGTGCTCGACGACATGGTTTACAAGGGTTCGAACGCCTACTCCACGCGCATCGACGACCGTCAGATGGAGTGGCTCCGCAAGGACCTCGCGGCGACGGACCCCGCGGTGCGCGACGTGGTCGTGGCGATGCACGTCCCGACCGTCAACGGGCTGCAAACGGACGGCTCCTATAAAAAGGCTCTTGAAAATTTCGACGATTTCTATGCGCTCTTTGCCGATTACAACCTTACGGTGATGAGCGGGCACTGGCACCACGCCCACTCGGTCCGCATCGGCGACAAGGCCGCCGAATACATCCTCCCGGCCGCGTGCGGCACATGGTGGTACAAACTCCTCTGCAACGACGGAACCCCGGCGGCTTTCTCGGCCTGCACCGTCAACGGAACCTCCATGAGCTACCGCATCGTGCCCTTCGGCGACGAGTACGCCGCGGAACGCTACCGCGTCTACAACAAGGGCGTCACGACCAACACCGGGACCGCCGCCCCCGGAACGGCGTCGGACCCCGCCGGCGGTTCGCCCGCGATTCTGCTCAATCTCTGGGAGATGCGCCCTGACTGGACCTTCACCTGCTACGAGAACGGCGCGCAGACATCGGGCCGGCTGACCCGCGTTGCGCGCTACGACCCCATCCACCGCGATTTCTGCAATCAGGGACTGATCGGATGGCAGAAATATTCGTGGTGCGCGACGGTCCGCACGGCCGACCACTGGCTGCAATATGTCCCTGCGGACCCCGCGGCAAACATCCGCATCACGGTAACCAACCAGAAAGGATCGCTGCTGCACGTCATCGACACGAAGATCGAATAACCCGAATCCATACCGCTTTTACCATTTTTTACCATGATGAAAAACAGAAAATTCCTGCTCTTCGCGGCCGTCGCCGTATGTCTTGCGGCGCCGGTCCGGAGCGCCGAACTGCCGCCTCTCCCCGACAAACCGGGGGCCACGGTCAAAGGCTATGTCGCGTGTGAAGGGCGAGGCGTCGAAGGGGTCGTCGTCTCCGACGGTTTCAACGTCGTGAAGACCGACGCCGAAGGCCGCTACTGGCTCAAGACCAAGCTCTCGCGGTCGGAGTTCGTGATGATCTCCACGCCGCGCGGCTACGACCCGGAGGTCTACTCCGGCTTCCTGCCCAAATTCTTCCACGCCCTCGACAAGACGGCGGGCAAAAAGGAGGTGCAGCAGTTCGACTTCCACCTCACACGCGCCGCCAACGACGATTACACCCTGCTCGTGGTGGCCGACGAACACGTCTCGGGCCGCGTGATCGACATCCCGCCCGGAAGCGGCAACGTCATCGCCCCGGTCGACTCGATCCAGTTCCGCGACGACTTCATGCCCCGGCTGGTGGAGTACGCCGACAGCCTGATGCGGCGCACACCGGTCTACGGGCTCAATCTGGGCGACATGACCCACTCGGAATACTGGTTCCGCAACAAAACGGGCATGGCCGAATACCTGCGTCTGGCCAAGGACACCCCCTTCCTGATGTACCACGTCATCGGCAACCACGACCACTGCCACAAATACGAAAACGACTACGAGGCCGAAGCCGAATACCGCAAGTATTTCGGACCGACCTACTACTCGTTCAACATCGGCAAGGTCCACTATGTCGTGCTCGACGACATGCTCTACCACGGACGCAACAAGTACGACAAGATCATCGCTCCGGAGCAGCTCGCATGGCTCTACAAGGACCTCCGGGCGCTCGATCCGGAGATCCGGCAGCTCGTCGTGGCCTGCCATGTGCCCCTCGTAGCCAACAACGGCGCATGGGACGACATCTGGTACAACCTCAAAAACAAGGACGAACTGTTCGTGCTGCTGCAGGACTACGACGTGACCATCATGACGGGCGACTGGCACACCGAGGGCACGACGCGCGTCAACGACCGGATGGTCGAATACGTCCATCCGGCCATCACCGGCAACTGGTGGTACCGTCAGGGCATCTGCTGCAACGGCTATCCCGCAGCCTTCACCGAGTATGTCTTCCGGGGCGACCGCCTCGAAAGCCGCTCGCTCGTCGACTGGGCCAACGGCAACAGCAAACAGCAGTTCCGGGTTTACAACAAGGGCGTCACCTCGAACACGGGCGTCGCCAGCGCCTCGGCGCTCGACCCCGCGGGCGGCGCACCCTCGGTGCTGGTCTTCTTCTGGGGCGTGGCCCCCAACTGGACCTTCGTCTGCCGCGAGAACGGCGAACAGACCTACGGACGCGGACAGCTCGTACAGCGTTACGACCCGCTGGCCCGTTCGCTGGTCGAGGAGGGCATCGTCCCCTACGAACGTTACACATGGCTCAAACAGAAACCCGTGCGTCTCTACCTCTACACCCCGAAGGACCCCGGCGCCGAAATCGAGATCGTCGGCACGGACCACATCCGCAACCGCGATTTCCGCGTGGTCACACGGATCGAACGCTAAACCAAGCATCCCTAAACACTACCTGATATGAGAAAATTCTACAAAATGATCGGTGCGCTGATCGTACTGGTATCGGTTACCCTCTCCACCCTCGCAGCCCAGCCGGCCGCCGAGGTCAGGGGAACCGTTACCGACGGCGACAGCGGCAGGCCGCTGGCCGGCGTGAGCGTCGCGCTCTCCGGCTCGGCAACGTCAACCACGACCGACGCGAAGGGCGCCTATGCCATCCGGGTCCCCTCCGCCGCGGCCGTACTCGAATTCTCCCGCGAAGGCTATCTCGCCCGGAAAGTCCCGACCGAGGGACGGACGCAGGTCGACGTCGCACTGAAACCCGCGCCCCGCGAAACGGGCGTCGTGAAGGGCATCGTGACCGACAGCGACAACGGCGCCCCGCTGGCCGGCGTGACCGTCGTCATCTCGGGTTCCGCCCGGGGAACCACGACCGACGCCAAAGGCGCCTACACCCTCTCCGTGCCGTCCGCCGAGTCGGTCCTCGACTTCTCCTATCTGGGCTATGTACCCCAGAAGATCCGGGTCGGCAACCGCTCGCAGGTCGACATTTCGCTGGTCGCCGACAACAAGGACATCGACGAGGTGGTCGTGATCGGTTACAGCGAGGTGAAGAAAACCGACCTCACGGGTTCGGTGACCAACGTCAAGATGGGCGACATCAAGGACATTCCGGTCGTCTCGGTCGATCAGGCTTTGCAGGGCCGCGTGGCCGGCGCCGACATCATGTCCACGTCGGGCGACCCGACCGCCTCGACCTCGATCCGCATCCGCGGAACGCGTTCGATCACCGCTTCGAACGAACCGCTGATCGTCGTCGACGGCATCATCGACGCCGTGCAGGACCTGAGCGACATCAATTCGGCGGACATCGAGTCGATCTCGGTGTTGAAAGACGCCTCGTCGACGGCCATCTACGGCGCACGCGGATCGAACGGCGTCATCATCGTCACCACGCGAAAGGGCAATCCCACGGTGAGCAAACCGTGGATCACGCTCAAGGCCGACATGGGCTTCTCGCAACTGCCCCGCAACCTCGACGTGATGAACGCCACGGAGTTCGCCCTCTACCGCAACGACGTGACCTATTTCAACTGGCAGATGGGCAACCGCCCGGTTCAGGACTACACCTACAACGACCCCTATTCGCTGGGCAAGGGCACCAACTGGATCGACGAGATCACCCGCACGGCTCCTTACCAGAACTACAACCTCTCGGTGTCGGGCCGTTCGAAGACGAGCAGCTATTTCGTATCGCTGGGTTACAGCGACATTCAGGGCATCGTCGACGACAGCGGGTTCCAGCGCACGACGGCCCGCGTCAACGTGTCGCACGACTTCGCCAAATGGTTCACGGCAGGCGTCAACTCGTCGCTCTCCTACCGCGACGAGGCCAACAACAAAGCCAACATCGGCGGCTCGTCGGTGTGGAACGCCGCGACCTATCTGGCTCCCGTGCTGGGTCCCGAGGACACCTACAACCCCTTCTACGGCTCGGGCCAGACGATTAACAACCCGCGCTACACGATCAACCTGAACGAGAACACGCTGGAGCGCTTCGCCTCGACCAACACGCTGTATGTGGACATCAAACCCATCGAGGGGCTGAAGATCAGCAGCAAGTTCACCTACTACCTCTACCAGCGCCACGACTACCGCTTCTACCCGAGCACGCTCCCCGTCAAGAACGAAGGCGAGGGCGGCGAGGGCTACCGCGCCGAATACGACACGCGCACGCTCTCGACCGAAAACACGGTGACCTATGCCTACACCGCCAAGACGGGACACTATTTCGACGTGATGGGCGGTTTCACGGGTTCGAAATCGCGGCTCAACGGCTTCGACCTCAACGCCAAGGGGCTGATCGTCGACGACAACAAGTGGAACAACATGAACGGCATCTACGACAAGGAGAACTACACGAGCACCTCCTACACCAACTACATCACGAAGATGTCGGTGCTGGCCCGCGTGAACTACAACTACAAGAAACGCTACTACCTGACGCTGACCGGCCGTTACGACGGTTCGTCGAACTTCGCCGCCAACCACAAGTGGGGCTTCTTCCCCTCGGCGGCCGTCAAGTGGAACATCTCGAACGAATATTTCATGCGCCGCGTGCGCTGGATCGAGGAGCTGTCGCTGCGCGTGAGCGCCGGCCGCACGGGTAACGACGCCATCAAGCCCTACCGTTCGATCGAAGCCTACACCTCGACCTCGGGCGGCTACCTGCTGGGCGGCTCGCAGTCGACGGCGTTCTACCCGGTGCGCGTGGCGAGCGACAACCTGACGTGGGAGACCACCGACCTCTACAACGCCGCCATCGACGCCTCGCTGTTCAAGAAGCGCCTGAACATCACCTTCGAGGCCTACATTTCGAAGACCCGCGACCTGCTGCTTTCGGTTCAGAAGGCCGCGCAGTCGGGCTACACGAGCCATTTCGAAAACATCGGCCGCACGTCGAACAAGGGCGTGGAGCTGACCGTCGAGACGCGCAACATCGTCAAGCCCAAATTCTCGTGGTCCACGTCGCTCACGCTCTCGCACAACAAACAGATGGTCGAGGACATCGGTTCAGAGGATTTCGTCAGCGCCATGAACAGCCCCGGCAACAGCCAGTACATGATGTACGGCTATGTCAAGGGCCGCCCGCTCAACGCCCTCTGGGGTTTCAAGTACGGCGGCGTGTGGCACAATCAGGAGGAGATCGAGCGCAACAAGGTGACCAACACCTACGTTTCGGCCACGACCTCGCTCAGCCCCGGCCTGCCGCGCTACATCGACACCAACAACGACGGTTCGCTGGACCAGAAAGACTTGGTCTATCTGGGCAACGCCGACCCCACGATCTACGGCGGCCTGCAAAACACGTTCAACATCGGGCAACTGAAAGTCGGCGTCTACTTCGCCTATTCGCTCGGCGGCAAGATCTACAACTACTCGGAGCTTTACATGGCCGGAACCTACTCCTCGAACCAGTACCGCTACATGGCCAATTCGTGGCATCCGGTGCGCAATCCCGATTCCGACCTGCCGCGTGCAGGCGCCGTTCAAGTGCACGTCCCGAGCGACCTGCAGGTGCACGACGCGTCGTACCTGCGTCTGAAAAACGTCTCGGTGGGCTACACGTTCGACCTGCGCAAGCGGGTGAAATGGCTGCGCGACATCACGCTGAGCGTCAGCGGCGAGAACCTCTACCTGTGGTCGAAATACAACGGCTTCGATCCCGACGTTTCGACGTCGAGCGAGAGTTCGACCCTGCGGCGCGTCGACATGGGCGCCTATCCGCGGGCGCGCACGGTGATCTTCAGCGTTCAAATCCGCTACTAACCAAAAACGACTACGATTATGAAATCGATGAAAATAGTTTTGCTGACGGTCGCGGCAGCACTCGCAAGTGCCTGCTCGCTTCAGGAATCGCCCGAATTCTTCGTCAACCGGAGCAATTTCTACCGCAACAAGTCGGAGTGCATAGCCGGCCTGAACAGTTGCTACATTCCGCTCAAGACGATCTACAACTTCAACTTCGGCGTGATGACCGAAGGCGTCACCGACCTGCTGTTTCACAATTCGCCGACGGTCTACGACTCGCGCCTCGAAATCTCGCCCGCGCTGCCCGGCTACGGGGCCACGGTGTGGACACAGGGCTACAAGGCCGTGATGTACTGCAACGCCGCCATCGAGGGCATCCGCAACGCCACGGTGAGCGAGGACGACCGCAGCAAGCTGCTGGCCGAGGGCGTGATCCTGCGGGCGATGTACTACTACCTGCTCACGTCGGTCTTCGGCGACGTGCCGTTCTACACGGTCGACGTCAACACCGAGGAGCTGCTCAACCAGACGGCCCGCCTGCCGCGCATGTCGGCCGTCGAAACGCGCAACTACCTGATCGAAGAGCTGATGAAGGTCGTCCCCGACTTGGATCAGGTGCGTTCGTCGGAGATCGCCGACAACCGCATGGGAGCTGCCGTCGGCTGGATGCTCGCCGCCAAGATGGCGATGTGGAACAAGCAGTGGGACACGGCGCTCGAAGCGCTCGCGGAACTGGAGAAGATCTACGGCTCGCTCGACCAGTACCCGCTTTCGGACGTTCCGTTCCGCATGAAGAACACCCCCGAGTCGATCCTCGAGATCCAGCACTCCTACACTTCCGGCGGGCTGATCTACACCTCGAACTACGCCTGTATCTGCATGCCCAACCAGACCACCGCCGAGTCGGGGTCCGATGTTTTCGACGGCGTGAAGATCGAGGAACTGGGCGACGACGCCAACGTGTGGCCCGGCCTGCGGCCCAATCTGGTTTTCAGCGCCGGCCTGCAGACCCGCACGGGCGGCGACCGCCGCGTGGAGATGAACCTCGCATGGGAGTACGGCGGGCAGGAGTTCAAGAGCGTCGGGACGCGTCCGTGGCTCGGCCCGAAGTTCTGGTGCCCCGGCATGCGCGACAGCTACGATTCGAACAACTACAAGGTGTTCCGTTACGCCGACGCCGTGCTGATGATGGCCGAGTGCTGGTGCATGAAGGAGAATCTGGAACAGACCAAACTGTATCTCAATCAGGTGAAGAACCGCGCGGGCATCGCCGAGTTCTCGGTCTTCAAGAGCTGGGAACGCACGCTCGAGGAGATTCAGAACGAGCGCGCCCGCGAACTGATCGGCGAGTTCCAGCGCAAGTTCGACCTCGTGCGGTGGGGCATCTGGTACACCAAGACCCTCGAATCGGCCGATTACGAGACCGTGCGCAACGCCATTCTGCCCTGCCACGAGTACTACCCGATTCCCGACACGCAGGTGGTCTATTCGGGCTATGCGCTCGACAACAAGGAGTATGAGAAATACGGACTTTAACCTAAAAAACGGAACATTATGAGATTCAGCTATAAAGGCATTGCATGGCTGGCGGCGCTCTGCGGAGCGCTGGGCGGCTGCAACGAGCCGTTCGAACCGACGATACGGCTGGCCGTGGACCAGAATCTGGTCGCATTGCCGGCGACGGAGGGCATGACCCGCGTGATGGTCTACTCGACCGGAAACTGGTCGCTCTCCGTGGATTCGGAGTCCGGGGACGCATGGGCGCGGATCGACCGGAAGTCGGGCCGCGAGAACGGCGATTTCCTCTTCGAATACGATACCAACGGCGGTCTGTCGCGCAAGGCGACGATCCGCATCCAGTCCGGGGACCGCACCTGCGAGGTGGTGATGTCCCAAGCCGCGGGAATCACCGACCCGACGCTGACCGTCACACCCGGAAGCGTCGCGCTGCTAGCCGACGGATGCCCCGTGGAGATGGTTCTCTCCAGCAACCTCGGCCCCGATCTGGAGCGCGTACAGCACGAGATTTCCTACGGTGAGGAGAGCGGCGAGGGATGGATCGGCGACGTAACGCTCGACGATCAATCGCTGCGTTTCACGGTGGCGGACAACGCGACCGGGGCGATGCGCTTCGCCACGATACCCCTTGGGGTCACCGACGGCAACGACACGCGTTACGAACCCCGCGCCACCGTCACGCAAAGCGCCGAAGCGCTGCGCCTGACGATGACGCCCGCCGAAGAGACCCACGCGGCGGCGGCCTACGGCGAGACGTTCGAACAGGCTTTCGAGTGCAACATCCCGGCGGTTTACGGCGAAATAACGCTCGTGTGCGACTACCTGACGGGGGCCGAAGGGTGGCTGACGAATTACCGGATCGACCGCGAAACGGGTCTGCTGAGCGTGAAGGTCCCGGCCAATCCCGCCGCGCCGCGTTCGGCGCGCTTCGCCCTGCATTACGACAACGGCAAGGGGGGGGGTATAACCACCGACTATGTGACCCTGACGCAGGAGAAGTGTGACATCGGCGGCGTGGAAGGCGACCAGATGGAGCACGAGAAGGACGACAACGAGTGGTAACCGATAAAACAGACGTGAAAATGAAAAAGATACAGAACCTATTGATCGCCTGCGGCCTGCTGCTCGCGGGGTGTTCCGAGACTCCCGAAGAGGCTGCCGGACTGCCCGGACCCGATCCGGTGAAATACGTTTCGCTGCGCCTCGACACCGGCGCCGGTACGCGCGCCGAACTGGACGGCGACCTGCGGGTGAAGTTCCAGCCGGGCGACATGATCGACATCAACGGCGTGGCCTACGAGGTCTTCCTGCTCGACGACGGAACGGCGGCCGTGCCCGAGGTCCCCGAGGCCGACCGTTACGAGGCGGTATTCCCCTCGGTTTGCAATTTCCTCCAGCAGACGAAGGAGTCGCCCAACTTCAAACTGCCGCTGGCGCAGTTCCATGCCGGTCCCGGCACGTTCGGCCGCAATGCGATGCCGATGTACGGCGAGGCGACGGGCATCGACGAAGAGAAGGGCTATGTGAACATCCGGCTGCACAACATGTGCGGCGTGCTGAAACTGACGCTGAAAGGTTCGGCGACGATCAATTCGATCCTCGTCGAGGACCGTTCGGGCGCCCCGATCTCGGGTTACGCCACGCTCGGGACGGACGACGGGGGTAGCAAAATCCTCGTGCCGGGCACGGCGAGTTCGGCCCGCTCCTACCATCTGGTGATGAACTGCGGCGGTGCGGGCGAAGGCGTCGCACTGAGCGAAAACGGCACCGATTTCTACATCGTGCTACCCGTCCGCGAGTATGCCTCGGGGCTGAAAATCCGCATCACCGACCGTTCGCACCGGGCGATGACCGTCGATTCGCCGACGCCGCGCACGATCAAACGGAACGTCGTAACCGAGACCCCGGCCATCACATACGCCCCCGACGCCGACCTGATCTTCGCCGAGTATTTCGACGCCTGCGTGTGGGGCGGCAACTATGTGGGCAACACGAAGGGCTATTCGCCCACGCAGACCGAATCGCAGCAGAGCAGCGGCAGCCTGGCCGGAACGACCGCGGACAAATCGGCGACGGGCGTCGAGGAGGCCCCCTTCTATGTGATGGAAAACGCGGCAGGCACGGCGGATTACACCAATGTCTGGAATGCGGCGCCAAGTGCATCAGGCGGTAATGTTACGGCCGAATATCTGCGCAACCGGAATCTCTATGACTGGACCTTTCTGTACCGGTGTTCGGAATTTCAAGGTTGCCTGCGCATCAGTTCACCTACGTTGGGCCGCGGCAAAATCCATTCTCCGACAATGAAAAACATTACCGACGGCGCCGCACATAAAGCGCAGATCACATTCCGTGTCAGTTGCGCAGCCGGCGCCGATCAAACCGACAACCTCGGCTGCTGGCTGGGCGACGGACCGACCGGCAAGAACAACGGGGAAATCTGCGAAGAGATTTACATCAACGGCGAATCGGTCTCCGTCACCAACAAGCAGTTCGCCTACATTCCGATTTCCAAGATCGGAAGCTCCGGCTGGTCCGAAGTGCGGTTGGTCGTCAGCGGATTTACCAAGATCAGTGCATTCAATTTCATGAAACAGCAGAATACGAATACGACGAAGACCCTCTTTTTCGTCGACGACATCGAGGTCCGCCTGCTGGATTGACAAACCCGTTTAAAACAAAGCTACCATGAAAACGATAAACAGTTGGAAACTGTTACTGCTGACGGCCCTCGCAGGTTGTGCAGCCGCCTGCACCGATGATCCGGACGAAGTGCCCGTCATCGAACTCGGTGCCGTGAAAGGCGAATACATCGTGCCGGCACAGAGCGGCACGGTCGAGGTCGAAGTTTACAGCAACCGCGGCTGCAACGTCTCGTTCCTCGAAGCGACTCCTTGGGCCGAGGCCCACACCGGACGGATTCCGGGCGACGGCGCCTTCAGCGTCACCTACGGAGCCAACGACTCCTTCGCCCGCGTGGCGCGCCTGCTGCTGCAGGACGACAGCGGCCGCCGCCGCGACACGGTCTACATCCGTCAGGAGGGGCTGATCGAGGAGCGGCTGGTGTTCCCGGCGCCGAACATCTCGGTGAAGGGCAGCGCCGCCGAAGGGTCCGTTTCGGTCCCGCTCGACACCAACATCGGCTCGGAACGCCTCACGACGAAGGTAGTCTATCCCGACGAGAACGCGTCCGGCTGGATTTCCGACGTGCGCATCGACGATGCGGCGGGCAAACTGCTCTTCGCCACGCAGGCCAATCCCGATCAGGAGAACATGCGCTCGGCGGAGATAACCCTCTCGTTCACCAACGGCTGGGACAAGGTCACCGCCACCAAACTCTATATCGTACAGGCCAACGCCCGCGACGATTTCGGAACGGAGAAGACGTTCGCCGAGATCCGCGCCCTGTGCGGTCCCGGACAGGTCGTGACCATCGAAAACGACTATTACATCTCGGCATGGGTGGTCAGCGACGCCGCGGGCGGCAACATGGGGGCCAACCCCATGACCACCGAATCGACGATCAACTACGAGATGTGCAAGAAGACCGCCTACGTCGAGAGCATCGACGGCAGCATGGGTTTCCTGATCGAGACCGAAACGGCCGACGACAACATCTTCATGCGTTACAGCCGCATCCAGCTCTCGCTCAAGGGCGTGCGGCTCGTACACGACACCGATCCCGGCCGTTTCGCCCTCAAAGGCGTGAAGTCGGCCATGATCATCAGCTCGGAGCTGGGCTCGGCGGCGGACATTCCGCACAAGGAGAAGCGCATCAGCCAGTTGACCGATGACGACATCTACACCTACGTCACGCTCACCGACTGCGAACTGCCGATCCGCAAAGGCCCGCTGACCCCGATCAACGAGGGTTACGCCAACGCCACGGGCGCCAACCGCACGGAAAAATGCGCGTCGCTCGTGCGCGACATCGAGGGCGAGCACATCTACCTCTACACCAACACGACGTGTCTCTACCGCCGCGACGGCAGCCGCCTGCCCTACGGTTCGGGCAAACTCTCGGGCATCGTCGTCCACGAGCTGTTCCCGCGCTTCGAGTGGGAGGACAACGCGAGCGGCGACGACGAATCGTACGGGTATATCGGCCGCTACCAGTTGCGCCACGTTTCGAAATCGGATTTCGACGGACTGGCCGACGATTTCGAGGAGAGTTTTTCGGCGCTGCTGACCGAATACCGCTTCCTGCAGTACGACAACAACAAGGTCTACCCCACCTACGGCACGAACGGCTACCTGACGCACAGCTACAAGGACGGCACCGGCGCCATCAAGATTCTCGCCAACGAGGATTTCAGCTACCTCGGCCCCGTGGGCAACAAATCCTCGTTCATCTTCGGGTCCAACATCGGCAACGTCAACGGCATGGGCATCATCCTCGAGGACGGGACCGACTGGTGGCGCGATTTCGCCGACGTGAACAACAACACCTCGGGCGATACGTCGGGCGGCGGCAAGGGCAAGGTGCCCCGCAAGAACAACGCCGAAGGCCCGGCATGGGTCGACTGGTACTGGTGGGACAAGGCCAACGACCGCGGCCACGCGTGGATCGTGAATTTCTCGACCGAAGGGATCTCGACCGACGTACTGTCGATGCAGGTGAGTGTCCTGAACGACCGTTACGACAGCGGCAAATACGGTTCGCCGCGCTATTTCGACGTGGCATGGTCCGAGACGGGCGACATGAACGCCGACGGCGACTGGACCTACATCGCCTCCTACACCGTGCCCGACATGGCGCGCTGGTCCCCCGCCACACGCTACTGGCAGTATGCGGGCTGGAAACCCGTCGATGTGAAGCTGCCGCTCGAAATGCTCGGCAAGAAGAACGTCTACATCCGGCTGCAGGCGGCCCGGAACCTCGGCGGAAGCCTCGACGAGTACGCCGCGCAGCCGATCGACTCGCCGTCGTGCATGAATTATTTCGCCATCCGTTACAACAAGAAATAACGCGCAGCCGGCCGGGACAGGAGCAACCTGTTCCGGCCGCTGACGCCAGAATCCCGAACTTATGCATAAAATACTGACCCTCGCCGCACTGCTCCTCTCCGTCGCGTGCGCCGAGGTCCCGCAACCCGAAATCAACGTCATTCCCCGGCCCTTGTCGGCGGAACAGGGCAACGGCACATTCCGTCTCGGCCGCAACTGCAAAATCGGTTACGACGACCCTTCGCTGCAATCCGTCGCCGGACTGTGCGCCGGCTACCTGACCGAAGAGGGCGTGCGAAAGCCCGTCGTTACGGACAAACCCGTACACAAAGGCATCGACCTGCAACTGGACGGCACGCTCGCCGGCGAAGAATATACCCTGAACGCAACGACGAAAGGCGTATCGATCTGCGGAGGCTCGCCCCGGGCGGTGCTTTACGGCGTGCAGACCCTGCGTCAGATCGTCGACGGCGACCGGGTTCCCGTCGTGGAGATCCGCGACAGGCCCTCTTTCGGCTATCGCGGCGCGATGTTCGACGTGGCGCGCTATTTCTACCCCGTGGAGGATGTCAAACGGTTCATCGACATCATGGCGCTCCACAAGCTCAACACCTTCCACTGGCACCTGACGAACGATCAGGGATGGCGCATCGAGATCAAACGCTATCCCGAACTGACGCGTATCGGGTCGCAGCGCCGGGAGACGCTGATCGGCCATTACAAAACCTCGAACGAGTATGACGGAAAACCCCACGGCGGCTATTACACGCAGGATGAGATCCGCGAAGTGGTGGCCTATGCCGCCGAACGCTGCATCGACGTCATTCCCGAGATCGAGCTTCCCGGACATTCGATGGCGGCCCTCGCGTCGTATCCGTGGCTGGGGTGCACGAAAGGGCCCTACGAGGTGCGCACGACGTGGTATTACAGCAGCGACGTGCTCTGCGCAGGCCGTGAAACGACCTTCGAATTCCTCGAAAACGTGCTTTCGGAGGTGCTCGAACTTTTCCCGTCGAAATACATCCACGTCGGCGGCGACGAATGCCCCAAGGTGCGGTGGAAAGCGTGTCCCGACTGCCAGCGCCGCATTCGCCGGGAGGGGCTGAAGGACGAGAACGCCCTCCAGAGCTACTTCGTGTGCCGCATCGAGAAGTGGCTCCACGCCCACGGCCGCGAAATGATCGGCTGGGACGAACTGCTCGAAGGCGGCGTAACGCCCTCGACGATCGTCATGTCATGGCGCGGCACGGAGGGCGGCATCAAGGCCGCGAAGCTCGGCAACCGGGTAATCATGTCCCCGCGGTTCTACTTCTACCTCGACTATTACCAGACCTCCGACCCGGAGAAGAACGGCGAGCCGCTCTCGATCGGCCGCAACGTCCCGATCCGCAAACTCTACGGCTACGATCCCTTCGACCAGCTCGACGAGTCGCAAAGCCGCAACATCCTCGGCGTACAGGCCAACCTGTGGACCGAGTACATCGCCACGATGGACCATGCCGAGTACATGCTGCTGCCGCGGCTGGCGGCCATGTCGGAGGTGGCGTGGGCGACGGAAAGGCGCGACTACGACGATTTCGTGCGCCGGCTCGGAACCCTGCGCGGTCTGTACGACCGCGAGGGGTACCGCTATGCCGATTTCGTCTTCCGGGGTATCGAATAACGCACCATAAAAATCCAAAGAAGTGAAAATACACCTGTTTGCGGTCCTCCTCGCCGTCCTAACCGCCGCGTCAGCCAGCGCGACGTCCGCCACGGAGCGGTGGCTCGATCCGACATGTTTCGCCGTGAACCGCGCCCCGATGCGCACGAGTTTCATCGTCTTCCCCACGGCCGCCGCAGCCGTTCCCGAAAACGACTACACCCGCTCACCCCTCTACCGGACGCTCAACGGCGAATGGGCCTTCCTGCGTGCCGACCGCCCGGGCGCCGAGCCCGAAGGCTTCTTCCGCGTCGGCTACGACGACTCGTCGTGGGGCACAATGCCCGTGCCGGGTATCTGGGAGCTGAACGGCTACGGCGACCCGGTCTACACGAACAAGCCCTATCCGTGGCACAAGTTCTTCGAGGTGAAGGCTCCGCTGGTTCCCCATGAACAGAACTACACGGGACTCTACCGCCGCATTATTGAGATTCCCGCCGGCTGGGAAGGCCGCGACACATTCATCCACATCGGCTCGGCCATCTCGAACGTGACGCTCTGGGTCAACGGCCGCGAAGTGGGTTACAGCGAAGACAGCAAGCTCGAAGCCGAATTCGACGTCACCCGCTACATCACGCCCGGGCGCGACAACCTGATCGTGCTGCGCGTCAACCGCTGGTGCGACGGCTCGTACCTCGAGGATCAGGATTTCTGGCGTCTTTCGGGCATCGGCCGCGACTGCTACCTCTACGCCCGCGACAAACGCCGGCTGGCCGACGTGCGTCTGACGCCCGATCTGGTGAACGGCTACCGCGACGGTGTGCTGCGCGCCGAGGTGGCCACGACACCGGGTGTCGGCAGTGTCCGGCTGACGCTCCGCGACGACGGGGGCCGCACGCTCGACACCCGCACGCTCCGCCCCCGCCGCAACAGCGTATCGACGATCTTCGAGGTCGCCGCCCCGAAGCAGTGGAGTGCCGAGGCCCCGAGCCTCTACACGCTCACGGCCGAAGTCCTCGCCGGCGACGGCAGGGTGACCGAGGCCGCGGCTTTCCGCGTGGGGTTCCGCAAGGTCGAGATCCGCGGCGGGCAACTGCTGGTCAACGGCAAGCCGATTCTCATCAAGGGCGTCAACCGGCACGAGATGGAGCCCAATACGGGCTACTGCGTCACGCGCGAAGAGATGATACGCGACATCCGCGAGATGAAGCGGCTCAACATGAACGCCGTGCGCACCTGCCACTATCCCGACGCACCGCTGTGGTACGACCTCTGCGACGAATACGGTCTCTACGTCGTGGACGAGGCCAACATCGAGTCGCACGGCTATCACTACCGCGACAAGTCGAAGAACCTCGCGGGCAACCCCTCTTTTGCCGCCGCACACCTCGACCGCAACCGCCGCATGGTCCTGCGCGACTACAACCACCCCTCGATCATCGTCTGGAGCACGGGCAACGAGGCCGGCAACGGTCCCAATTTCGAACGCTGCTACGACTGGATCAAGTCCTTCGACCCGTCGCGCCCGGTGCAGTACGAGCAGGCCTCCTACCACGGGGACTACAACACCGACATCGTCTGCCCGATGTACTGGAGCTACGAGCAATGCGGGAAATACCTCGCCGGCGATCCCGCCAAACCGCTCATCCAGTGTGAATACGCCCATGCCATGGGCAATTCGATGGGCGGATTCAAAGAGTATTGGGACATGACCCGCCGGGAACCGAAATATCAGGGCGGATTCATCTGGGACTTCGCCGACCAAGCCCTCGCATGGCGCAGTCCCGAAGGGAAGCTGATCTACCGCTACGGCGGTGACTACAACGCCGCAGACGCCTCGGACAGCACCTTCTGCTGCAACGGCGTGCTGGCCTCCGACCGCTCGTGGCATCCCCACGCCTACGAGGTGAAGCACCAGCACCGGCCGATCCACACCACGCTCCGCGACCCGGAAAACGGCGTCGTGAACGTCTACAACGAAAACTTCTTCACGGACCTTGCGCCCTACCGGCTTCTCTGGGAGATCACCGCCGACGGACGGCCCGTGCTGAGCGGCGCGGTCGAGCACCTCGACATAGCCCCGCAGACCACCGCGGCCGTGACGCTGGGCTACACGCCGGAACAGCTCCGGGCCCTCGGCGGCGAGCTGCTGCTCACGGTGCGTTACCGGCTGCGCGAACGGCAGGGGCTGCTCGACGCACTCCATGAGGTGGCTGCCGACCAGCTCGTATTGCGCGGGGATGACCCGGCGGCCCGCTTCGCCGCCGAGGTTCCGGCCGGGGCGCTTCGCGTGGCGGACAAGACCGTCTCGGGCGAGGGATTCTCCGTCGGGTTCGATCCCGAAAGCGGTTTCATCCGTTCCTACAAACTCCGCAACGTCGAACTGCTGGCAGGCCCCCTGCGTCCCAGCTTCTACCGCGCGGCCACGGACAACGACCTCGGCGTGCGCCAGACGGGAAAATACCCCGACAGCCGGATGTGGGCGACGGCCGAACCCCGGCTCGTCGGGTTCGTTCTTACGCCCGGAGATAACGGGGTCAGAGCCGTCGCAGACTATACGATCCCCGCCGTGGGCGCGAAACTGACGCTCACCTACACGATCGCCGCCGACGGCTCGGTACGCGTCTGCGAGGCGATGACCGCCGACCCGGAGCGCAGGGATGTGGCCGAGCTGATGCGCTTCGGCATGGCCTTCGAGACCCCGGGGATGTTCGACGCCGTGGAGTACTACGGACGCGGCCCGATGGAGAACTACGCCGACCGCGCCGGCGCCGCCTTCGTGGGACGCTACACGCAGCGCGTCGCCGACCAGTTCCACATGAAATACGTCAGCCCGCAGGAGTCGGGAACGCGCGGAGGACTGCGCTGGTGGAGGCTGACCGACCCCACGGGATTCGGGATCGAGATCTGCTCCGACCGACACTTCTCGGCTTCGGCGATCCCCTACTCCATTCCGCAGCTCGACAACGGAGCGCCCGAGTACGTCCGACACCCCGGCGAACTCCTCCCCGACGGACGCACGCACGTCAATATCGAAAGCAGGCAGTCCGGACTGGGCTGCGTAAACAGTTGGGGACGCCTGCCGCTCCCGCAATACAGAATGCCGTATCAGGACTATGAGTTCAATTTCCTGCTGCGCCCTGTGACGGGAGGACGGTAAAAAGAGCCGGTCCCCGGCATTAACAGATCGACGGGAGTTACGTTTTAAAACGTAACTCCCGTCGGCATGCTGATTTCAGGCTTTCCCGCCCGAAATCCACGGGAAGCCGCTACTGGCCCCAGCCGGGGTTTTGCTTGCACTTCTTCATCAGGTCGAGATCGCGCTGCGGAATGGGCAGCAGCTCGTGACGACCCTTCTGAGTATACATGCGGACCGAATAATTGGCGTTGGCAAACCAGTCGGCCAGCTCCTGAGCCGTATCGACGATGGAATCGTAATAGATACCCCAACGAATCAGGTCCTGCTTGCGGTGTCCCTCGAAACACAACTCATAGGCGCGCTCCTTACGGATCGCATCGCGCAGTTCGTCGCGCGAAAGGCCATAGGAGAGGTCGTGTTTCATATCGCCGAATCCACGGCGGCGCACGGCGTTCACGGCATCGACCGCATCGACGATCGAACCGCCCGACTCGTTGAGCGCCTCGGCGAAGAGCAGCAGCACGTCGGAGTAGCGCAGCACATACCAGTTGATATTCGACTTGTCATTGTTGACGATATAATTGGCCGTGTTGACATACTTCTCGGTGTCCCACTTGGCCGGCGTGAAGAGCTGACGCTGCTTGTTGAGGTTGTCCTCGGAAGGACTGCTCACCGTCGAAAAATAGGTCACGGGGGTCTTGTCGTCATTGGGGTACTTGTAGTCGGCGATCGAGAGCTTCATACGGGGATCGCCGTGCTGCTCCCATTCGCGCGTGAAGTTATAGGTCACCTTCCAGTTTCCGGCGTTGCGGCCGCGGATTCCCTCGACAGTCGTGGCAACGACTCCGTTCCATTTGCCGATACGTCCGGCGGTATTGTCGGTATCGAGGCCCGTCGGCGAATAGAATGACACTTCGATCAGGCTCTCGCCCGCGTCCCAGATACCGTTGCAGGTGTTCTTCCAGACGGTCTCGTAATCGGTGATCAACCGGTGCTTACCCGACTCCACGACGCGGCGGGCCACTTTGGCGGCCTCCTCCCACTTCGATTCGTCGCGCACGGGATACCCTGCCCATGTGCAATAGACCTTAGCCAGCAGCCCCAGCGCCGCACCCTTCGAGAAGCGGTAGGCGGTCGAGGAGCGTTTCGAATCGTCGGCGGCCCACGGAAGCACCTCGGCGGCATACTTGAGGTCCTCCTCGATAAAGGCGTAGACATCGGCAGGATCGGCCTGCACATATTCGGTGGCGGGAATATCCGAATCGGCCGTCGATTTTATCAGCACGACGTTGCCGTACCAGCGCACCAGCTCGAAATAGAACAATGCGCGCAGCGCACGGGCCTCACCCAGATAAATCTCGGCCAGTTCGCGGTTGCCGGAACTCCAGCCGTCCTTGCGGGCCGACACGATCTCGATAAAATCGTTGGCGTCGTAGATCGACGAATAGAGTTTCTGCCATGTATTGCGGATCTGCGAGGTGTTCGGATTATGCGAATTGGTCGGGATTTCGCGGAACGAAGTGTTCGAACTGCCTTCGCACTGGGCGATGTCCGTCGAAATGGTGAACAACAGCGACAGGTGGTAGGAGTACAGGTTTTCGTTGGCCATGTCCTTATAGACACCCATCAGCACCGTTTCGGCCTCGGAAGCGTTGTGTACATAGTTGTCTTTGCCCGTCTCGATATAGGACTCTTCCTGCAGCAGATCGGAGCACGAGGCCGACAGCAGGCAGAGCATCGGTATGTAATATAGTATCTTTTTCATGTTTTTATCGTATTAGAAGGTCAAATCGACACCGAACGTATAGACTTTGCTCTTCGGATAGGCACCCCAGTCGAGCGAAGGCGTCATGGGGTTCGACGCGCGCATGCTCACCTCGGGATC
Source organism: Alistipes provencensis (assembly GCF_900083545.1). Classification (NCBI taxonomy): domain Bacteria; kingdom Pseudomonadati; phylum Bacteroidota; class Bacteroidia; order Bacteroidales; family Rikenellaceae; genus Alistipes; species Alistipes provencensis. The sequence goes on from NZ_LT559262.1 coordinate 3,683,707, forward strand.
ATACCCCGAATAGCCCGTCACGACGAAGAGGTTCTGGGCCGTGAAGTAGAGACGCAGTTTCGAAACATAGAACTTGCGCGTCCACTGCTGCGGGAAGGTGTACCCCACCGTGAGATTCTTCAGTCGCAGGAACGATCCGTCCTCGATAAAGCGCGAATAGATCTCGTTCTTGATGTATCCGTCCCATGCCGGAACCTTGTTCGAGGCATTGGTCGCCGTCCAGCGGTCAGCCGTCTCGGCCATCATGTTCGAACGCTGGTCCTGAGTCTGAGAGGAGTAGATACGGGTGGCGTTGTAGACATCGTTGCCGTAGTTGAACTGGAACAGGAAGCTCAGGTCGACACCCTTGAACGAAAACGTATTGGTGATACCGCCGTACCATTTGGGCGTACCGTTGCCGATCGTCGTCCGGTCGCTGGTGGTGATCTTGCCGTCGCCGTCCTGATCCTTGTACTTCACCATGCCCGGTTTCACGGCAACACCCGCATGCTCGGAGATGTCCGTAACACCCTCCTTGAGTACGAGCTGGCCCGTGGCGGCATCGACGCTGAAATCCGAACTCTGGTAAACACCGTCGAACTCATAGCCGTAGATCAGACCCAGCGACTGTCCGATCTGCGCAATATAGTCGGAAGTCGTGTAGTCGCCGTTCCAGCTCGAATTGACATCCATGCTCGAGGCGCCGTCGGCCAGCGAACGCAGTTCGTTGCGGATGAACGAAATATTGAGATCGGTCGTCCAGCGGAACCCGCTCCGCGAGGAGATATTGGTCGAGTTGACCGCCAGTTCGATACCCTTGTTGCGAATCTTGCCCACGTTTTTCCACTGCGAGGCGAAGCCCGACACATAAGCCTTGTTCGAAGCCATCAGCAGATCCTTGGTGTCCTTGAGGAAGAAATCGGCGGTGACATTCAGACGATTGTTGAACAGACCCAAGTCGATACCGATATTGGTGCTCTGCGAAGCCTCCCACTTGAGGTCCTTATTGGCCAGTTGCTTGGGCGACAGCACCGTGACAATGCTATTACCGTAGCCGTACTTGCCCTGCGTATAGAGGTCCATCGAGAGGTAGTTGGAAATGCGGTCGTTACCCACGACGCCCCAGCCCAGACGCAGTTTGAGGTTGGAAACCACATCCTGCTGCTTCATGAAATGCTCCTCCGAGATACGCCATGCGGCCGAGAAAGCGGGGAAATAGCCCCATTTGTGGTTGTCGCTGAACACCGTCGAACCGTCGGCACGGATCGTCGCCGAGAAGAGATAGCGGCCCTTATAGCTGTAATGCCCCTGCGCGAAGAACGAGATGAGCAGTTTCTCCTCGAGCGAGGTCGAAACCTTGCTCGGAGTGGCGCCCAGTCCGAGGTTGTCGTTACCGAGGTTATCGAACGGGAAGTCCGTCGCCTCGCCGAAAAGGTACTCCGACCCCTTGTAGGAGGTCTCCTGACCGAGCATGATATCGAATTCGTGGTCGCCCTTACCCTTATACTTATAGGTCAGGTGGTTATAGTTGGTCCAGCGCAGGTCGCGCGTCATACGGGTAGAACCGTAGGGCGACTGTCCGTTGCGGTAGGCCTCCTTCGAACCTTCGCGGTAGAAGAGATCGGCGCGGGTATTGGTCGTATTGTACGAACCGGCTGTCTTGAACGTCCAGCCCTTGCCGAAATCGACCGTCAGCGCAAGGTTACCCGACCACATCTCGGAGCGTTTGGTGTTAGTCACCGACTGGGCCTGCACGATGGGGTTCACCTGCGAGAGCGACTCCGAGGATTCGAGTTCCAGCGGGTCGATCGCTGCCGAGAGCAGCTCCTCGTTGGTCATGCGCAGACCGGCCGTGGGACGCGCCCGCAGAATCTGCGCCAGCATGTTGAAACGCCCGTTGTCGCCCGAAGTGCCCATACCCCGCTTGTCGGTATTGGCGTAATTGATCGTGGCATCGAGAGTCACGCGCTTCGAGATTTTGTGGTTGACACGCATCTTCGCCGTGATCTTGTTGAACGAGCTGTTGGTGAAGATACCGTTCTCCAAGAAATCGGAGAAAGAGAACGAGTACTTGGTCTTGTCCGTACCGCCCGACACCGACACATTGTGGTCCTGCGACCAAGTGGGACGGAAAGTTTCCGACTGCCAGTCCACACCCTCGTCCGTCAGGTAGTAGTCCAGTGACTGAATCCGGTAGGGGTTGCCATCGCTGTCGTTGCCCTCACGGTAGTAGGTCTGGCCGAATTTGTCGGGCCATGCCTCGGTCTGCAACTGCACGAACTCGTAGGGCGACAGCAGGTCGAGCGTCTTGGAAATCTTGCGGTAGCTGGCCGAACCGTTGTAGGTCACGATCGGACGGCCGATCTTACCCGATTTGGTGGTCACCATCACGACGCCGTTGGCGGCGCGCGAACCGTAGATGGCCGCCGAAGAAGCGTCTTTCAGGAAGTCGATCGCCTCGATATCCGAGTTGGAGAGGTAGTCGATGTTGTCGACCTGAAATCCGTCGACGATGAACAGCGGCGAGGTGTCGCCGTTGACCGAACCCACACCGCGGACCTTGATGTCGAAGCCAGCACCCGGCGTACCGTCCGTGGAGGTGATCTGCACACCGGCGACCTGACCGCCGAGCGCTTCCATCACCGAACCCGACTTGTAGCCCTCGATACCCTTGGCCGAGACCGAAGCCACCGCACCCGTGAGGTCTCCGCGCTTCACGACGCCGTAACCCACGACCACCACTTCGTCCATGACGTTCTCTTCGGGCACAAGTTTGATCTGCAACTGCGTCTGGGCCGCGATCTTCACCTCCTGAGGCTTGTAGCCCAGATAGGAAAAGACCAGCACGTCGCCTTTCTTGACCGCGATCGAGAAGGCGCCCTTCACGTCGGTCGAAACGCCCTGCGTCGAACCTTTGACAATGATGTTGGCACCGATCGCAGGCTGGTTGTTTTCATCGACGACCGTACCCGTCACCTTATTCTGGGCCGCCGCCGTGAAGGCCAGCATCAGGGCGAGAAGGGTCAGAACCCCTCTCAGCCCGAAAGCCCGGTATATAGTTTTATTCATTGGTTTCATGTTCAGTTAGGTTTAAAATTTCTCGTCGAACCAGATCCATATGGGGAATATCTTCTCTCCGTTGTTGATGCCGCCCTCGATACCGTTGGTCACAAAGGTAATTTGGCCGAAGAACGCCCCGTTGGCAGCAACGCCGTTGGTATCGATCCACTTGTTGGCGTTCACGACAACCGACTTGGTCGCCTGATCCACATAGAGCAGCGCCAGATTCAGGTTGGCTTTGTTGACGAAATACGACAGCGGGTCCTTCGAGCCCGTACCGGCCGGCTTGGTTACGCCCGGCTGAGCGTTGTAGACCTTTATCCACATCTGGTTCAGGAACGAGCCCCCAACGCTGGGCTGACCGTCGATGTGCGAATCGGGACCGCCGATATTGTAGTAGTTGAACGTGCGGCGGTAGTCCATCAGGAATGACGACATATTCGACACTCCGCTGATCTCCGGAACCACCGACATGCCGCCCTTACGCGGGTTAACCTGCATGACGAACGGTTGGTAGTGCACCGTCACACCCGCTACGGCGACATGGAACGAGAAGAATACGGGAACCGTAACCGAAGTCTCGCCCACCTGACCTTTGCCGGCCGTAGCCGTCACGAGAATCAGACCGCCATTACCGCTATTGAAGTCTTTAGAATCGGTGGTAGCAGACGAAATCACACCCGTCTGCGCATCGATGACCGCTCCCTTGCACTGGTGTTTGATCTTGATCGACCACGAAATATCCGTACCCGGTTTGGCATCGGTCGTCGGCGTGAGCGATATTGCCTGCCACTCCGCGAACGACTTGCAGAGGAACTGATTGGCATAGTTCGCCGCGGGTGTCAGCCCCAGATTGTTACCATAAGTAATGGTCGTGAAGAAATAGGGATTTTCCTTGATCGTCAGCGAAAGGCTGGCCTCGGCCGTACCCTTGGCATTGGCGGCGATCACGGGAACTGCATAGCTACCCATCGGAATCGTATGGCCCTTCTTGGCTGAAACAGCGCCGGTCTCGGGATCGATCGAAAGTTGTCCGACGAGGGCAGCATCGAGCGTGCCCAGCGAGAAAGTCACCTCGTCGCCGACGAAATCAATCTTTTTGGACGCCGAGAACTCACCGCCCTGAATAGCCTCGACCGGCTCATAGGCGAATTTATCCGCCTCGATGGGTGCAATGTAGTCGATGACGGTCAGTGTATAGGCCCCCTCGAAATCGGTCGAACCATAGCTGTTCGAAACCGTCAGGTCGACCACATACTGTCCGTCGATCGGCAGGCCGTTGCCCTCGGCGACCGAAAGGACGCCGGTTGCGGCATCGACCGTGAACACATCCGTCGAGGGCGTAACCCCCTTGACGGCCCACACGACCTCCTCGGGAGATCCTTTCAGCACGGGTACGGCACTCTGGAAAGCCATGTTGTATTCCATACGGCCCGAAACCGGCGTATAAGTTACGCCCAGCGGCCGGCTGGTGATCTTCGCCGTCAGCACATCCTCATAGACCATCGACCCGGCATGCGTCGAGATCTTGATCGGCAGCGGGTAGACGCCCGGCAGGACTTCGCCTTTGAAAGCCGTGCTGAGCGACACGACGCCCGTCTTCGAAATAGAGAAGTACTCCTGTCCCTCGGGCTGCACGAGTTCGTAGCCGATAACGGCCACCGACTCGCCGACCGTCGAAACGGAAACCGTCTCCTCGGTAGTCCCGAGTTCGTCGTAGGGGATCGTCAGCGTCGGCGAACTGGTCTCGATCTCAACGGGCGTGGAGGGAACCATCCGCACCACGAAAATATCCCGGAAAGTGTAACCCGCCCCGTTGGCCCGGCAGGCGACGGTCAGTTTATAGGTGCCCGTCGCCATGCCTTCGGTATTGGAGATACTCACGGCACCCGTTTCGGGGCTGATGGTGAAGCTGTCGCTGGCGACAGCCTTGTCGTCGAGCGTCATGCCCGCGATCGAGAAATCCGAGGGTGCAGGACCGTAATAGGTCGGCGCACCCGAGATGAAACTCATCGAGGGACCGATGTCGATCACCTCCGGATAGTGAAGCCGCAGGTCGCCGCCGGTTGTTTTATCGTCTTCGCAGGCCGCAGCCGTCACCGCCAGAAGCACGGCGGTCAGCCATACGAAACATGCGTTTCGGAATTTTGACATGTAGTTCATATCGGTTATTTTTTTAGGTTACAGCGTATAGGAGAGCTTGTAATTCTGCTCGCCGATGGTCACCCGGACCACGGCGCCGTTGGTCGACCATGCATCTGCCGAGGCTTTCACCTCCTGCGACAACGGATCGGACGTCGGCAGCAGGATCGTGATGAAACGGATGACGGGATCGTCCGCCGTTTTCTCCTGATTCAGTTGATAGGCCTTGCGCTCGACGCTCTTGTCGATCTGGTAGGAGACGAAGCCTGTCTTCTTGACGAACGAGCCCCCGGCTTTGCCGGACGCGGTACGCACCAGCAGGTTGTTGCCGTCGGCGAACGCCGTATGGAATCCGTCATAAGTCTCGTTGTACACCACCTGCGCATCGCTGCCCTCGGTGATATTGAAGTTCAGATTGACCGTACCCGTAGCCGAACCGTAAGCCTCGTCGAGAATCACATAAAACTTATTGTCGACCATAAAGACCGAACGGCGGTGCGTCAGGTTCGTATACGAGGGATTTTCGAGCACCAGCACCTCGTAATCGAACGACGAGGTCGACTTCGACTCCTGATGGAGCATCCTGCCGTCGCCGGCGACGTTCTTGCCGTCGAGCGTCAGCGTGTTGTGGGCCGTCGAAGCGGCGTATTTCGCACGGTCGGCATTCGTAGAGGGGTTGGAACCGCCATAGGTGAAACAGCCCGAGTCGGGGAAGAAATTACGCCCCTTGACCCACAGTTCGAAGGTGTTGTTGTCGTACTGACGGTGCCATTTTTCGGCAGGTCCGTCGGGAGTGTTCTGCAACACCATCATCATGTCGTTCTTCGTCCAGCCCGTGCGCATCGTATAGTAACCGCCGTCGGGGAATGTCTTGACCTTCGTCTCGGGCATCGTTCCCGAAGCCCCCTCGGTAGCCATCCACAGCATCTCCTGATTGTCGGGGAAGAGGTTCGAATAGTTGGTCAGGTTACGCTTGAGCACGCTCTTGGTCCATGTGTCGCGACGCGTATCGGCCATATTGGGAACCGTATAATCGGGATAAATCATGTTCATCACCACGTCGGTCATCTTGCGCATCGACTCGACATAGCTCGCCGGGAAGCGATCGGCCTGCCCATTGAGCTGAGCCACGAGCATCGTCGAACGGAAATCCTCAATACCCGAAATGTGGTAATGCAGGTCGCCGTCCATCAGCCATCCGTCGGGGAAATACTGAGCCGTTACCTCTTTGTTGAGCACATTCGAACCGCTGTCGACCCACTTCGCGGCGTTCTTCAGCTCGGGGAACAATACACCCGAGAAAGTCACGGCCTGCGCCTGCGTAATAAGGTGGTTCGAAGTCGTCGAATAGTTCTTGATAATATGGTTGACCTGTTCGTCGAGGTGGTAATAAACCTTTGCAAGCCACTCTACATCGATCGTTTCCGACTCCTGATAGTACTCCAGCAGCGCGCACTGGTCGTTCACACGGGCCGCCACGTCGAGCGGACGCCACGACCAACCGGCATTGCGGTATTCAGGATCCTGTTTTTCGGGATAGAGCGTATAGTCGAGATCGACATCGGGCTTGGGATTTTGTTTCAGCCAATCGCTGTAAACTTCGATCCAGTTGGCGACATACTTCTCATCCTTGGTGTCGTAATAGGTCTTGGCCTGCGGAACCATCCACTGGTGGCGGTGGAGCTGATAGCGCTGCTCCTGATCTTTCGTAGGCCAGTAGGTCCAGTCGATGCCGTCGTCCTTCCTGTAGGAATAGGGAATCTCCTCGGAGGCATTTTCAAAGAAATTCTTCACATAGAACCGGTAATCGTTCTCTTTGAGCGCATAATCGGCCCACTTTTTTTCGTTGTCCGTAGCCGTCGAGGTCGAAAGGTCGACGTTGGGATTCGTCCCGTGCGTGCGCGAACGATAATAGTTGAGCATCTCCTCGAGCGCCTTGTAATAGTCGCCGATCTCATAGGCGCGCTTTACTTTCGTCAGGCCGCTGTAATCGAGATTCAGCACGTCGAAAACACTCACGTCGATACCGTTGTTCATCGACTCCGAGCCACTCTCGACCCATGCCGCGGCATTCTTCATCTCCGGGAAGATCGTACCGGCGCGGAATACGGCGTGGGCCTGCTTGGCCTTGAGTTCCGGGTCCTCGGAGTAGTGCGACTTGATGTGCTCGGTCTGCTCGGCCAGATTGTTCAGGAAGGCCGAAAGCCACTGCGGGGTGAAGTTCACCGACTGCATGAAGTAATAAAGCAGGTCGCACTGGTCCTCGACGCGGTAAGCCACGTCGATCGGACGCCAAGCATAGAACTGGTCGCGGATTTCCGCGGGCTGCGTCGAAGGATCGGCCTCGTAGTCCACATCGCCCGTCGGGCGGGGGAAATTCGTCAGCCAGTCCTCGTAGAGCGTCACCCACTCCGAAGAGTAGGTTTCATCGAGCGTCGTGCGGTAGGCCTTGCCCTGCGGCACCATCCATTGCAGACGATGCAGGCCGTAACGCTCCTCGGCCGTGGCCGAAGCTCGCTTCGTCCAGTCGATCTTCTTCGAGGTCATATAGGACCAAGGCTTGTCGCCGTCGAGATACCCGCCGTTGTAGAGTCGGTATTCATTGGCCGCGAGCGCATAGTCGGCCCACTGCTTCTCCTCGGCGGAAACCGAGGGCGCAATGAGATTGACATTGGCGTTGACCACGTCCGTGCGGCTGCGATAGTACTCCAGCAGGGCCTGTGCGGCCAGATAGTACTGGTCGGACTCGTAATAGGCCTTTACAGCGCCCAGACCGGGATAGTCGAGATTCAGCGCGCTGAACACACCCGCTTCGATCACACTGTTGCCGGGAATCGTCGGATCTTTCGAATCCGAACCGCCGTTGTTCGATTTCTCCGTATCGTCCTGCAGGCAGCCCGCCGAAAGCAAGACTGCCGTAAGGAGACAGAATACCGGAATTTTCGTAAAAATTCGTTTCATAGGTTATAGGTGATTTTAGGTTTTTTGTAGCCGGAGTCAGATCCGCCGCGGGTCGAGGCCCCGCAGCGACAGGTAGCGCCCGATGGCCTCGAGGTAGTAGTAGTCCGCATAGTTGAGCGGGGTGTCGATCTCGCTGTCGGCGGGCAGGTGGCCGACGCTGTGCATCAGGATAAAGCCCCCGTTGGTGCCCTTCTCCGCGAGGTAGGCGTCCGACGAAAGGTTCATCAGCAGGGTCTCGGCATAGTCGAAATACTTTTTGCCCTCAGCCTCGGGAACCATCGTCGAGAGTTCGAACAGAGCCGACGAGACGACCGCGGCGGCCGAAGCGTCGCGCGGAGCGTCGGGAATGTCCGGGGCATTGTAATCCCAGTAGGGAATGCGGTCGGCGGGGGTGTTCGGGTGGTGCATGATGAAGTCGGCGATCCGCTCGGCGTGTTTCAGGTACTTCGTGTCGCCCGTCTCGCGGTAGCACATCGTGTAGCCGTAGAGACCCCACGCCTGTCCGCGGGCCCACGCCGAGGAGTCGGAGTAGCCTTGGAACGTACCCTGACTCTCGACCGTGCCGTCGTCGTTGTAACTCACGACATGGTACGAGCTGGCGTCGTCACGGTAATGGTTCTTCATCGTGATGTCGGCATGGCGGACCGCCACGTCGCGATAGACCGGATCGCCCGTGTGCTTCGAAGCCCAGAAGAGCATTTCGAGGTTCATCATGTTGTCGATGATGACCGGATAGTTCCACTCGCCGAAGTCCCACGAGCGGATCACGCCGATGCGGGGATCGCAGCGCGAGATAAGGCTCTTGGCGGCCTCGACGATCACCTCTTCCGAGTGTCGGTCGTGCAGCGTCTCCATCTGCTGGCCGAAACTACAGAAGACCATAAAGCCCAGATCGTGCGTCCCTTTATAATATTGTATACCCTCCAGCCGGTCGGTGTATTTCTTGGCTTCGGCCAGCAGTTTTTCGTCGCCCGTAAAGCGGTAGCACTGCCAGAGCGAGCCGGGGAAGAATCCGCTTGTCCAGTCCTTGGCATTGACGGCCCGGAACTTGGGCATCAGCGAACGGGGAAAGCAGTTCGTCGTGTCGAGTTGGGCGGCGGCGTCCAGCAACTGGCTGTCGGCCACCCCGATGGCATGTTTCAGAGATGCGATCTTGGGGTCGCGTTCCGCAGAGCACGAACCCAGCACGAACAGAGAGAGGAGTCCCAGAACGGGGAGAAAATTTCTTCTCATGAGCGGTTCAGGTTTTTGGTTTAGGTTTTACAATGTTTCGGTAAGCAAAATTACCGATAAGCCCCGGCACGCACCCTGAGAATTGAAGAATTGATTTTAAAAACCGCTCAAATAAACTTTGAATTTGTGCAACCGGATGCGGATTTTGTCCAAAAACGACCCCGGGAGGGGTTTTCAGCAGGGGCCGGATCGACGCTGTCCAGCGGGCTTCGGACGCCGTTCCGGGCCCGCAAAGCGGGTCGTGCGGCCCCGAAAGGGGATAAAAAACGGGAGTTCCGCGCCGGGATTTCCTTTGAAAGATTGTAACAGTCTAAGAAATTAGGCTGTTACGTTTTTTTGATGGGATAAGGTAACGAAAAAGTAACGGTTCTGTTTTCAGTCTGTTGCAATGATTTTCCAAACTCAAACAACTGATACAAAGATACTAAAAATAGTTTAGCATTCAAAAAAATACTGCCCATATCTTCCGACATTGGGCGGCATTCCTTAAATTTACCTTTTACATTCCGTCTGCAAAATTTACATCTCTCTCCCGCTGTATCGCAAATAGCTGTGTGCTACTCATTCCTAAATTCGGTTCCAACTCCATCTGTTCTTTTTCCTTGATTTACCTACACATTTTCACGTAACGGTATTTCAGATCCGGCTCCATGTACAAAAAAAATCGCTTAATTACTTCAAATAATAAGTTAAGCGATTTTTATTTTGTCTATTTTCCTGTGTTTTCCCCATATGCGTGATTTAACCGTTCCGAGTGCTGGTATTTCAGCACCACCTGATATCTCTATTCCCTGACACTCTCCATAGTAACCGCTTCCTAAGACAGCAACTTTCATTCTCGAATGCAACTTCAATGTTTCCGCCTACGATTCTTATCATTTCGGTTTTGATACGATCACCTCGTAAAACCGAGTTGAAATACATGGTAAGCAAAATTGGCTGGTGCGCCACCGATCTTGCGGCCTTCAGGCAACATGTCCCACAAGACTTCCCCTTTGACGACGACGGATATTTCGATGGAATCAGGTTGGGCAACCATAGCATTCATTATCAAGTTATTTCATGGATTTTTTGGTTGCTTCTTTTTGCACTATGCAAACGTTTCCAAAATCGGCAAACGTTGTAGTGAGTTGTTGTGTTACATCTCGCAGATGACTTATCCACCGAGGGAGGAACTGAATATTTCAGTTCCTCCCTCGGTATTTTATAGTTAACAAAATCAATTATAGTGTCCAGCCGGCCGTCCAGTCGTTACCGACCGGAACAGCGCCCTTGTAGGCAGCTGCCGTGAAGAAGCTGTCGGAAAGAGTCCTGCCGCCGGCGATGGTTCCGATATACAGATCTGTCAACGTGTTGGCATAGTCCGTAATGTTACCGGTTGCCGCTGCAAACTTGTCGTTGGTGTAGATAGCCTCTTTCGAGTCGAGAGGTGTACTCATCGAAACGTATTCGAGTTTAGAGGGATTCTGAACCTTCGAAAAAGAGTTCTCGGTCTCGGCGGTCTCCACGGTGATACATTTCGATTTGCCGGTGACGATGGCGTTGTAAAGTTCGACCTCGGTGCCCGCACGCAGCCGTACGCCGCGCGTGCCGGTTGCCGAGTTGTTGCCTACCAACGTTACATTGGCCAGAATGGGATGCGCTACGGGCGTCGCTGCTGCATTGTTGCCGTTATTGTCGCACTCCATCAGACAGTCGCAATCGTATCCGAGCGTCGATTCAGCCTCCTGATAAGCCACGAGAAACTGCCCCTTGCCGTTCCAGCCTTCGGTCCAGTCGAACGAATCGTCGGAGCAACTCGTCGCGACCAGATATTTCACATTGACCGAGCCGCCGAAGAACTCGAAACCGTCGTCCGCTCCCTTGTAAGCCTGTAAATACTCCACCGTCGTGCCGTTGCCCACACCGTAGAATGAAACGCCGTTGGCTTCGTGTTCTTCGTCGAGTGCAAAGCCCGTGTACTCCAATCGGATGTAACGGAGCATTCCCGAATCGTCGCCGTCGTTGCTGCCGCCGTAGGGGGCATTGCCGATCTCCGACAGTACGCCCGTGCCGGCGTTGGTATGGGCGTAACCGCAGATGTGGATGCCTCCCCAGGCCCCCGACTGTTTCAGTTCAGCGGTCATTACGATCGGACTCGAAGCCGTACCCCGGGCATCAATTTTAGCCCCCTGTTCGATCAGAATGTAGTCGGGCAGTTCGTCGTCGACGGCGATGACCCGGACCCCCTTTTCGATCCGGAGCGTAGCGCCGGCCTTGACATGCAGGCCGCCGCTGAGTTTATAGGTACTACCTTCGGTAAGGGTTGCGTCGGCGGTAATGTTGCCCGAAAGAGTGGTTCCTGCAGGAATGTTGCCTCTCAGACCCTGATTGTCATTGCCGCCTTCATCGTCGTTACAGGCAGTCGTGAGCGTCATGCAGGCGATTGCCGCCATTGCCAGAAATTTCCAATAGGTTTTCATTTGATTGAAATTTGAATGTTGGATATTATATTTACTTGTCAGAATTTCAGGTTTACTCCGATCTCGAATCCCATCCCCTGCCGGTAACGCTCGACCTCGACAGATTCCCCGGTCTGCGGCACCTCCTGATCGAAGACCATCGCGCGGTCGAGCAGGTCGGTCAGCTGCATTTTCAGCTCCGCGCGACGGCTGAAACGGTATCCGGCCGAGAAGTTGAGCGTGTGCACGGAGCGCTGCTCAATGTCGCCCAGCCCGGAGATTCCGACCGCATGAATCCGAGGACCTTGCAGGTTGTAAAGCAAGGCCAGATTGAGTTGCCTCTCTGCACCGAAACGGGGCGACCATGTGAGATCGGCGTTGACCAGATAGGGCGAAGCGCCTTGCAGGGCCCGTTCCTTGTTGGTGTAGGCTCCGCCCTCGGGCAACTTGACGTTGGTGTACATATAGGTGCCATTCACGGCGATGCGCAGCGTCCGCGTCAGGGATTTGCGCACCTCGACTTCGACGCCAGCGGCCATGCCATTGTCGGCGTTGCGGAACGTATGTACGGCAGCCCCTCCAGCGAGCATTTGTACGCGCTCGATGGGTTCATCGAGATATTTGTAATAACCCGTTACGGAAACCATATTGCCCTGCTGATTCAAGAATTCATAACGCAGGTCGAGGTTGTAGTTGTAGCTGTTCTGCAAATTCTCGTTACCGCGCAACTGTACCGAACCGTAGGATTCCTGATAGAGAAACGGGGCCATTTCGATGAATGACGGGCGGGTGATCGTGCGCGAGGCCGCCAGACGCAATTGGTGTTTCCCGTTGAAGCCGTATTTGACGTTCAACGCAGGGAAAAGGTCGTTTTTATCCAGATTGCGCCGCTGGCGGATGCTCTGGTCGTTGTAGTAGTCGACCCATTGCTTCGATACTTCGTAGCGTACTCCGGCGTTGACGAGCAATGCCGGCAGCGGTTTCAGGTTCAGCGAGAGATAGCCCGCCAAAATCCGGTTCCCAGCCTCATAGCTGTCCTTGGGCTGTTTCTGGCGGTTGATCGTCAGCATACCGTTGGCCACGTTCCCGAAATTGAGGTAGTCGTCGGGCGTGTAGATGTCGTCGATCGCGGGCGACAACCTCGATAAATCGTAGTAGAAACGGGTTCCCTCGTAGTCGCGGCTCTTGTCCTTAAAAGAGACGCCTGCCGTGAGTCTGTGCCCGGCGCCGAATCCGTAATCGGCAGCGGCGTGGGCGTTCCATTCGTTTTCGTCGAGCGTTCCGAAGTAGCGCATAGTTTCCTGCTGGTTGAGTTTGAAGAGCGAGACCGAACCGTCCTCGTTACGTAGGTACATGACCTGTCGGCGGTCAGGCTCATCGGAGGCGGTGGCCGAGTAAGAGCCGCTCCAACGCAGTTGCCACCGCTGGCCGAATTCGTGAAGGCCGTTGAGCTGATGGGTCATCAGTTTGTAGACGTGCATCACGTCGTTGCTGCCGATGAGACGGTGGCTCTCCTGATCGTATCCCTCCCGGCGCATATAGGTATCCACGGCGTTGCGGGCATAGAAGAAAGTGTAACTGATGCGGTCGGCATCGCGCAGAGTCGTACTCAGGCTCGCCAGAGCCGCCATTTTCAGTTCACTTGCATAGCTATCATAAGAGTATTCGTCGGTGATGGTTCCCGTCGCTTCGAGCTTCCGGAATTCAGCGTCGTTCATCGTCTGTCGGTCGTTGCTCATGCCACCCGAGGCCAGCAGGCTCACCGTCTGCCGTCCGACCTTGAAATCGTGTCCCCAGGCCAGATTGCCGCCGAAGACGGGCAGCGCAGTCTGCTTCGAAATCGAAAAATCCGTATCGAAAATTTCCTTTGTTTTCACATACTCCCGAAATTCGGGCAGGCTCGACGAGAGAGCCTTGCCGTCGACCGCTGGTTGTGTGAAAAGCGAGCGGTGGTCCATGCGATAAAAGTCACGGCCCAGCGTGTTGAATTGCCCGCCCATGTGAAAATTCGCCGAGAAGAAATTTTCTCCGGAATTTTCCTTGGTGTCGATGTCGATATGTGCGCCTGAATAGTCGGCATAGGAACTGACTTCGTACACTTTACTTACTGTAATATTCTTTACGGTCGACGAAGGAAAAATATCCAATGGGATCAATTTGTTGTCAGGGTTGGGTGAAGCGATGGGCTGCCCATTAAGCGTAGTGATGCTGTATCGGTCTCCCAGTCCGCGGACGATCAGTTGCCCGGCTTGCGCGATGGAGATGCCGGTCATCTTGCGCACGCCCTCCTGCACGTTGGAAATACCTTTGAGCGACATCTCCCGGGCACCCATGTTTTCGATGGCCACGTTTGAGGCGATACGTTCGGTTTGCAGGCTTCGTTCCGATTCGAGGTTTTTGCGTGCCGTCACCGTCACCGAGGCAAGAACCCGATTGTCCGGTTCCAGTTCGATATGCAATTCCGGCATTTCCGCCGAAATTCGGACGTCGAGCCTGCGGGCAGTGTAAGAGACATAGGAAACGAGCAGCGTGCAGGAACCCGAAACGAGATTGAGTTCGAAGCGTCCCGACGCGTCAGTCGTCGTGCCTTTCGTCGTGCCGTCCACGGTGACAGTGGCCCCGACGAGTGCTTCCTGCGTCGCCTTATCGACGACCACACCTTTGATAGAAGCGGCTCCGGCGATTCCGGAAGCCCATAAAAACAGCGTTGTAAGCAGAATTTTTCGCAATGACATTCGCAGCGTAATTTATCATCTATTTTCCGGTTGCAAAGATGGAGATTCGGTATTGCGGAAAAATGTCATTGGTGAGATGTTTTTGTTACGAAAAAGGACGTGCTTGATTTGGAAGCGGGCTTTTCCAGAAATGGAATTTCCAATAGAGGCGGATATCTATGCATGTCCTCTATAAAACGAAGATATTCTTCACAGCCTAATGAATTGGGGCTGATTGATCCATTTTTACATTTTTACACTTTTTCAGATTAAATTCAATTTTTCTTCAACTGCGTGTATGAGTTGTACATCTGGTAGATTTCACTAAAATCTAATTCGAATCGGTCGATTTCCGATCTGAATTTTTATTTACCTCTCAATTTCTTCACATCATCGAGCAGTTTTTGCGCTTCCCGCTCCTTGATTGCAGCTTGTTCCAATTGCTCGGCCCGAATTCTCACTCTTGTTTCATACCGTTCGACACGGCTCCGAACGGTATCGCGGATGGTCTTGCGCCTGTCTTCGCGGAATATTGTTTCCAACTCCATTAGTTCCTTTTCCTTGATCTCACCGAGCATCTTGACATAACGGTATTTCAGATCGTTTGCGGCCAACTGTTGATTGCTTACCGAGACCCGGTAAATAAACCCCGCCAATAGGACGATCGTTACCGCCATGACAAACATTACCAGCACGGTTTTCGAGGATTTGATGTCGAGTGTGTAGGTATGGTGATGCTCCTGCACAGGTATAGTATCAGGCTTTGCCGCTGCTTCGACGGTTTGCCGTACCTGTTCCATTAATACATGGGTCTGTCGGTTATCCTT
Organism: Alistipes provencensis; assembly: GCF_900083545.1. NCBI lineage: Bacteria > Pseudomonadati > Bacteroidota > Bacteroidia > Bacteroidales > Rikenellaceae > Alistipes > Alistipes provencensis. The sequence continues at coordinate 3,699,064 of NZ_LT559262.1, forward strand.
GTCGATAACCTCCAGTCTGCCCGCCAGTTGCTTCAGCAGACTGTTGGATTGATCTGCGATTGCCTGTTCCCGCTGGCTTTGCACGCCGGATGATGCCATCAGTTTACGCAGTTGTGCGACCTGCTCCTGCGAGAGCTCTGCGGCCTCTATCAGCCGCTCGATCCGTTCGGTTTGTGCATTGTCTGAATGTATACTGCCGTCAGTTTTTCCCGTCTTGGCGTTTTTAATGGCTTTGACAAGCGTTTCTTTGAGGTCTTCGTACATTTCAAGCGACAGGTCGATCCGATTGTTCTCTTTCATGGTATTTATGTGTCCGTTAAAGTTTTACTTGAGTTTAACTTGGGGATTGTTCTTCTGTTCGCGCAGCCTGCGGCGGTGTTCCATCGCGGCTATCGCCATCGCTTCGGCCGCGGCATCGAGCAGTGCCGTGATTCGTGCGATATGCTCTTCGGGACTTTCTCCCGGCTTGCGCTGCAACTGCTCGGCGGACACTCCGACGGGCGAACTGACCGGCGGCAGAGGTATGCTTCCTGCCTTTCCGAGATTGACTGAAGGCGGCTCTTCGCGCGTGCCGCTGCCTCTACCCATACCGCCGAACAAACCTGCAAATGCCGAACGGTAACTGCCTGCCGCTGCCGAGAGGTTTCCGAGGAGCGTCGTCCGGTGTTGGGACTGCTGTTGAATATGGTTGAACCGGTTGTCGAGCTTCGTAAAGCTGAATGCCCGGTCGATCTTCGAGCCGGAGAACTCGAATCCGTTTTTCGAGAACAGAACACCTTGTTTCCGACCAGTATTTCCGCAATACTTGTAGCGGATACCGATGCCCTGTTCCCTTAATTTACCTTCCAGCTCGTTCCAATTCTTACACTTGGGAAGATTGCCTTTAATGGCATCGTAGATTTCATATTTGGTCTTGTCGGGTTCGCGCAGCCGCTCCCGCCGCACATCGTCCTTTCCCGGCGCGAGATATAATCCGTGTTTCTTGGTCAGCTCCCGGCAGACCTTGGCGTTGCGGATCTTGATGTTCTTGTCCGAAATGGTCTGTCCGTTGTTCCCGACCCGGTTGTAGACCAGATGGCAATGCGGATGGGGCTGGTCGAGATGACGTACCAAAAGGTACTGCGTATCGGTGATGCCCATCTTCTGCATGTACTCCTTTGCGATCTGCGTCATCAGGGCATCGGTCATGCGCGGGGCGTCCTTGGGTGAAAAAGAGAGGGAGATATGCCCGACGGTATTTTTCAGCCGCGGGTTGAGCATGGTCTGGTCTTTGAAATCCTGCACCATGTCCTTTACTTCCGGAGGCATAATGCCTTCGGCTTCCAGTATCCGGGATTCCTCTTTCATTACATAGCCTACCGTTCCCGAAAAGGACGAAGCGGATATGACTTTACCGACCATCGCCTATCTGTTTCAGGAGTTTTTCGATGGCCGTGACGATTGCCGCATGCCGGACTCTGACAGCCGCCAGACCTTTGGCGTTGGCCAGTCGGGTTAGCTGGTTCAGGTTCCGGGCGATGCCCTTGAGCTGGGCCATGAAATCCAACTGTTCGCGGGTGATCCGCGCTCTCACCGTTCCGTGGTCGATCAACTGGCGCAGCACTTCGGCAGGCGGTTGCCCGGCCTCGCGGCAGAGGGCTGAAAAGCGGAGTTTCCGTTCGGGACTGAGCCGCGTGCTGACGACGTATTTGCGGATGCGGCCGATACCGACTTTCGGGCGCCCGCCCTGTTTGCTATATGTTTTCTTCGGTGTTTCCATGATAAGTGGTTTGTTGGCATTTTTATTCAGACCAGCGGGATTTTACGCCGGCCAGCGGGGAAGGCGCAGTTTTCGTCTACGAAAACACAACCTTGCCTTCCCTTTGCTGGTAAGATAAAGACGCGACGCCATGCCCTTTACGTTCGAGTCGATTCTGTCCCGAATCTTTGGTGGCGGAACAGAGCGGATGGACGGACGAGACAGAGAAATGCAGGAACGCTCCGGAGCGTTTCGACGGACGCCGAAGATCGGGCGGTCGAACAGACCGGGAGGGGCGGATGCCGTAAAAGACTGTTCGGCGACAGTGGGTCGCAGCGGGCGGGAGAGGCCCGGAGAGGACGAGTGCGTACAAAGGTCATAATGCGAAGTTTGGGGTTTCGGGCAAATATACAGCGGCCCTCACAAAGCATTGCAAAACGTGATGCTTATGCGTTATCTTACTGTCTATTACCATCGTTGCGGCAGGGGCAAAGAAGCCGGACTGCAATCGGATCGAATTTATGTCCTTACCCGTTTTGAGAATAAATACAGAAATATTTATTCATCGGATTATTTCCGGCGATAAGTAGTCGTTTACCGTGCTTACATACCAACGAACGAATAAACCCGGATCGGTATTAGGATAAGGCGCGGCCAAAAGGCGACCGCCGCAGACAAAGCATACCCAGATTCGGACAATAGGGAAAACACCTTTTCTTGAGGTATATCTTGCAACTGCAAGCAGCCGGTGTAACGGTAAAAGTGCATGTGTTGCGGACTGGAGCGGACTGGGACGGTCATGACAACCATTTCCCGGAAGATGATACTATCTTGCAGTCATGTCGGTAAAAATGAAAGGAATAGAAAAAGTCAGGCTGATAGAAGAGGTTGTCTGTGGTGATCGGAATTTATATCGGAATGGTGTCCTCGCATTGCGAAGCCAACTGATGCCAACGCCTGCCACAGGCCGATGAACCCGAAACATTCCGCAGGCAGCACCCGTTGCTTTCCTGCAATCCGTTCTGAAACAAATATGACCGAAAGGTACGACCTGAAATCCGAGTGCGGGAAAGTCCCGCGCAATATATGTTTAACTTTCAAATTTTTGCTTTATGCCCGTATTGTGTATCGACGAGCAGGTATGGACTTCGCTCGTCGGAAAGTTGAAAGCCTTGAGCGAGCAGGCACGGCGTGTACAGACGCAGTTCAACCCCAAGACCTCCGACGGCTGAATGGACAGCCAAGAGGTATGTCAGTTGCTGAACATTACCAAACGCACGCTGCAAAGCTACCGCGATAAGGGCGTAATAGCCTTTTCATCCGTCGGCGGAAAGTTCTATTACCGACAAAAAGACATCGACGAATATTTGCAGGCACGAACGAAACGAAAGGAGGTAAGGTAATGGCATTGGATTATCTGACGGCGGACACCCAAGAGGTGAAAGACGTCTTGGCCTGTATCGCCGACGCGGAGCGGGCCTTGCAGGCCGCGGAACGGAATTACCGTCCGGTGATCTGCGGGGAGCGCTATATGACGGGCGACGAGGTTTGCGAATATCTGCATATTTCGCCCCGGACGCTGCAGACTCTACGCGATATGCGGAGAATACCCTTCACATCCGTCGGGGAACGGTTGATTATTTATCCCGAAAGCGGAATACAAGGGGTATTACAAGAAAATTGCAAAGCTGCACAAACCCTCTGATAATAAAGGATGCCTAATAATTTTAGGCATCCTTGTTTTACCCCCCCCCGCCAATAACCGGAGGCTTTCCGACGCTTAGAGTCTTTTATCTCTGTAAAATAAGGTAAACGAATATTTTTTTACGATATGCAAACCGTAATGCGGATTATTGAGCCATGCTGAATTTATCAGCGATCTTATCCGTCAGTGCATCCATATCCCGACCGATTTTATCGTTGGTGATTTTGGCGTAAACTTGTGTCGTGGTGATATGCTTATGCCCTAACATCTTGCTGACCGTTTCCAACGGTACGCCCTGCGTCAACGTGACCGTCGTGGCGAAGGTATGGCGCCCCGTATGCGTCGTAGGATTGAAAGAAAGTCCGGCTGTCGGGCTACATGGCGTAACGACATATTCATCGAATTATCGTCCTTGACCGGAAACACCTTATCGTCCGGCAACTGCAAGCGACTGTACTGCTCTACGAGTTGTTTTGCAACGGGCAGCAGCTTTACCCGGAACTGCGTGCCTGTCTTCTGGCGTTTGTCGATGATCCACATGTCACCCCTCCGTGTGTATATCTTCGCGGGAGAGTTTCTTTACGTCGGCATAACATAGTCCCGTAAAGCAGCAGAACACGAAGATATCCCGGACAATGGCCGTTTTGTAATTGGGCAAGCGGACATTCATCACGGCCTGCAGTTCCGATTCGGACAGAAAACGGCGGTCGCGGTACGTTACCGAGATACGGAAGCCGGAAAATGGGTCGGTAGTGATCCAACCGTTCTTGAAGGCCGTGTAGGTCATCAGTTTCAGTTTCTTGACCGGCGTGTGGATACTGCCCGGAAGCATTCCCCGCACCGTCGAAAGATAAACGACGTATCTTTCGATAAATTCCCGCTTCAACTCTTTGAACGGAATATCCTCGATCTTATATTCGTAACGCAAGAAGGCCGCAAGGTAATTGCGGGCTTTGCGATAACAAACGAGTGTACCTATCGCACGGTCTTTACCTGCACGCTTTTCCTCAAAATCTTTTAAATAAGCGTCGAAAGTTTCGATCAGCAACTGATAGCCGTCACCGAAACCCAGCCACGCATTTTTGACCTTTTCGGCTGTGACATACGAATCCCGGTCACAGATACGCTGGTATTGTTTGCCGATATTGGTTTTGATATTTTCCAGCTTTTCGTTGATGCGCTGGGCCGCGACGCTCTTGCCTGCGGCTTTATTACCTTTTGTATCCCAGAGTGCGGGAGATACGGACATCTTGCAACTGAATTGCGAGATCGTACCGTTGATCGTGATACGCCCCATGATGGGGACTTTGCCGTTCTGCTCGGATTGCCGTTTCAGATAAAACAGGACTTTGAAAGTGCTTCTTGCCATAACTCTAATAACTTTACTGTTAATACGCTGAGTAGAGTTATTTGTTGTTGGCAAATTCAGCGCAACAAACTGAAAAACAGCACTATATTAAAAGCTATTCGGAAATAGATGCGGTAACGATTTGGTAACGCAACTATTTCCGAACTTTGCTTTTTCGCGGGGTGAAACCCGATTACTACCTTGGTCGCAATATGATGTAAACAGCGCATTTATAGCTGTTTACATCATATTGCGTCTATCCCATTTTTTCAAAGGAGATTCTTCTCAGGGACTCCCGTACAGTATAACCGTCGCAGGCTATTTCAGCGGTGAATCGGGTTCCTTGGACATCACCAAGTAGAACATCCGGTCGAGGAACGCCGGGGCGAATTTCTTGACGAAATGCGTGGCACGTCCCTCGTTCTCCATCAGGCAGAGGCGCTTGCGTTTGAGGATGCCTTTCGCCACGATGCGGGCCACCTCGTCGGCGGTCATCATCTTGGCCTCGTCGCGCGGGGTCTCGCCCTGCTGCGATCCGTCGGCCGTGAGGGCCGAGAATCGGACGTTCGAGGCGGTGAATCCCGGGCAGGCGATCATCACATGCAACCCCTTTTTGAGGTTCTCGATACGCAGCGTCTCGAGAAATCCAGTCATGGCGTATTTCGAGGCCGAATAGCCCGTGCGTCCGGGCAGTCCGTGCAGCCCCGCGACGGACGAAATGCCGACGATCGAGCCCTTCGACGCCTGAAGATACGGCAGCGCGTATTTGCAGCAGTTGACCGTGCCCCAGAAGTTGACGTCCATCAGTTTGTGCAGCACGCCGAGGTCCACGTCGTCGAAGATGGCGCGCATCGAGATACCCGCGTTGCAGATCAGCACGTCGATCCCCCCGAACTCACGGACGGCAGTGTCGATCAGCTCCTTGCACTCCGCAGGATCGGTCACGTCCACCCCGCAGTAGGCCGCCTGACCGCCTTTCGAGCGGATGTCGCCCGCCAGCAACTGCAATTTCTGGACGCTGCGCGCCCCGAGCACCACTTTCGCGCCCTGCGCGGCGTACCCCTTCGCCATTGCCTCGCCGATACCCGACGAAGCGCCCGTAATAATGACGACTTTATTTGCTAATGTTTTCATCTGTTTCCTTTATTTCGATTTCCAATGTGTCGTAAGCCAGATGCACCCCCGCCGGGAGCATCTTCCCGGTCTCGGCATGCAGGCCGATCTCGTGGGACATGTGCGTGATATACGCCTCGCGGGGCCCCACACGGCGGATCAGCGCCAGCGCCTCCTCAAGATTAAAATGCGACGGATGGGCCGCAAAGCGCAGCGCATTGACCACCAGCACCTCCACGCCGCGGAGCTTCTCGACCTCGGCATCCTCGATGGTCTTGAAATCGGTCAGGTAGGCCAGCGGCCCGATGCGGAAGCCCGTGACCAGAAAACGTTCGGAGTGGTGTCCCGAAACCGGAACGATCTCCACGCCTTTGACCGTAAAGGGATGCGCAACATCGACCTCATGCAGTTCGATCTCCGGGACGCCGCGGTATTTGTCCTGCGCGAAGGCGTAGTCGAAATCCTTGCGCACGCACTCCAGCGTCCGCGGTGCGGCGTAAATCCGGACCTTATGGACGGTCGGCGGGTAATCGACGAAATTGAAGGCCCTGACGTCGTCCAGCCCGCCGATATGGTCCTTGTGTTCATGGGTTAAAAGAATGGCATCGATGTGCCGCACGCCCGTGCGGAGCATCTGGTAACGGAAATCGGGCCCGGCGTCGATCACCAGCCTTACGCCGTGCGTCTCGACCATCGCCGCAGTGCGCAGACGGCTGTCGCGCCGGTCCGCCGACGTGCAGACCTTGCAGCGGCAGCCGATGACAGGTACGCCCTGCGAGGTCCCGGTTCCCAGAAAAGTGAGTTTCATTCTATAAATATACAAAAATGCCGGATGATTCAAAACCGGACCGCTGACGATTCGGCAAAAGGTTCCGACAAAATAAAAATGTCGTTACAGACATCAAAGATACGAAAAATATGCTTAATTTAGCCACACACTAACCGAACCATGACCAGCACATCCGATAAAGATATTCTCAAAAGGCTTTCCGACGGGGACGCATCGGCCTATGAATATATCTTCGACCGTTACCACGCAAAGGTGTGCCGTTTCGTGAAATCGATTCTCTACGACCCCGACGCTGTCGGCGACATCGCCCAAAATGTCTTCATGAAAGTCTGGATCAACCGCACGGAGCTTTCCCGGGTAAATTCGCTGGACAATTATCTGTTCACCATCGCCCGTAACGAAGCCTTCGACTCGCTCCGGCGCCGGAGCAGCAGGTCCCGATACGAGCGGTACACCCTGCTCGACGGTATGGAACATTCCGACAGGCTGTCCCTCACCTACGATATGGAACAGATGGAGCGCATCGTCGAGAAGTGTGTCGAGGAGATGCCTCCGCAGCGCAAACTCGTCTTCAGGCTGAGCCGGGAGGAGAAACTCTCCAACCGGGAGGTCGCCGAACGGCTGCAACTGTCCAAACGTACCGTCGACAGACATATATCACTGGCGCTTAACGACATCCGGTTTGCACTGAAAGATATTGTGTCGCTGTTCATACTTTTTTTATTTTCCGATTGGGTATGAGGTCGGGTCTGTGCGTCTACTTTATAAACGCACCCGATCATGGAAATACCCGCACCGGAAAAAATAAAAGCGTACCTGAACGAGGAACTTCCCCGGAAGGAGCGCGAAGCCGTAGGCCAATGGATCGCCGTCAACCGCGACCATCCCCTATTGACTGCAGCCCTGAAAGAGCACTGGAACAGGATTCCGGAACACATGCAGCCTGCCGAAAGCCGGAGAGCATTCCGCGATTTCGAACGATCGGTCGGAGGATTCCCGCATCCGTCCGGAAAACCGGCGTTCCGGGTCTTTTTCGGACGCATCCGCAACATCGCAGCCATACTGGCTATTCCCCTGCTCATTTGCAGCATCTTCTTATGGAGCCGCTCCTCTGCCCCCGACCCTGACTACCTCGAATTCGCAGTTACCAACGGCCGGCAGGATTCCGTCCGGTTGCCGGACAACACGATGGTCTGGCTCAACTCGGGATCGAAGATCATCTATCCCGCGGAATTCGGCCGCCGGAGCCGTCAGGTCTTCATCTCCGGCGAAGCCTTCTTCGACGTGGAGAAAGACCGCAAGCGCCCTTTCATCCTCAAATCCAACGACGTCAGCATCAAGGTTCTGGGCACCAAATTCAACTTCAATTCCTATGAAAATGCGAACGCCGTGACGGTGAGCCTGCTGGAGGGTTCGGTCCTGCTGTATACGGACCGGGCGCAAAAGGAGGACGGCGTAGCCCTGCGTCCCGGCGACGTCGTCCGTTACGACAGGGCTTCCGGGGACATCGAACGAACGCACATTTCGACGGACGCCTACTGCTCGTGGCGCAACGGCGGATTCTATTTCAACGACCAGAGCCTGTCGGAGATCGCAGCGCAGTTCGAACGGGTCTTCGACGTGAAGATCGTCATCCTCGGCAAAAAACTACAGGAGGCCCGCTACACGCTCGCATTCGTCAACGGGGAATCGCTCGGACAGATGCTCAGCGCCATCAATTACAGTGGCAGCATGCAGATCGTCAAAGACGAGGAAACCGGTGTCATAACAATCAAATAAACGGGAGGAACTGCCTATGACATAAAACGATATAAAACAGAAAGCCGGAAAGCTCGCACACTCTCCGGCCTGAAATAAGCTATCAATCTGTCTCATAATAACCTAAATCACTACAAATGTATGAAAAAAAATCCTCATTTGAAAGTTAAGCCGGGGATTCCGTTCAGATGGCTCGCGGCCACGCTCGCCGCAGTCCTGCTGCTGTTCGGGCGCGCATCCGCCCAACAGGAAGAACCCCGGATCTCGCTTTCGATGGAAAAGGCGACGGTCGAGTCCGTCCTGGAACAACTGCGCAGCCGCTACGGCTATTCGTTCATCTACCAGCCCCAAGATCTCGACATCCGAAAGCCGGTGTCGATCCATGTCACCGACAAAAGCATCGGCGAGGTGCTGGACATCGTGCTGGCCCAGCAACCCGTAATCTACGAGGTCCGGGCGAAAATCATCCACATCTCCCCCAAAAAGAAGGCAGAAGCTGCCGGCACGCCCAAAAGCGGGTCCGTCGAAGGCAAGGTGACCGACGAAACGGGCGAACCCGTCGTCGGGGCCGCCGTCGTGATCAAGGGCACGACCCGGGGCGTCAGTACGGGCAGCGAAGGAAACTTCCGGCTGGATGCCCCGAAAGGCGCCGTGCTGCACATCACGGCTCTGGGGTACGTCTCCACGGACATTCCCGTAAACGGCCGATCGTACATCGCCGTGAAGATGCTTCAGGACACCAAGATCATGGAAGAGGTGGTGGTGGTCGGATACGGCGTCCAGAAAAAGGCCAATCTCACGGGAGCCGTCTCGACGATCAACGTCTCGAAAGAGATCGCCTCCCGGCCGCTGACCAACCTTTCGACGGCCCTTGCCGGCATGAGCGCCGGACTGCAGGTCATGCAGAGTTCGGGCCAGCCCAACGGCGACGTGGCGAGTTTCAGGATCCGCGGTACGGGAACCCTCAACGCATCGTCGCCGCTGATCCTGATCGATGGCATGGAGCAGACCTTCACCGACATCAACCCCAACGACATCGCCTCCGTGTCCGTGCTGAAAGACGCAGCATCCTGCGCCATCTACGGCAACCGGGGCGCCAACGGCGTCATCCTGATCACCACCAAAACGGGAACCAAGGGAAAGATCAACGTCAACTACTCCGGTATCTTTTCATTCAACCAGCCTTCCAACCTCATCGAACTGGTCAGCAATTCGGCCAACTACATGGAACTGATGAACGAGTCGAGTAACAACGTCGGGCAGGGCGACATCTTCTCGGCCGAGACCATCGCCTTGTGGCGCAATGCGGAAAAGGACCCCAACGGCATCTCGCCCAAAGGTTATCCGAACCGGGTCGCCTACCCCAATACCGACTGGTACAAGGCGATCTTCAAGAACAAGATGATGATGGAACACACGGTCTCGGTTGTGGGTGCCACCGAAAGGACCAATTTCAACTTCTCGGGCACCTACCTCGACAACCCGGGACTGATTACCGGTTCGGGACTGAAAAAATACTACATCCGGTCGAACATATCGGTGAACATCGCCGACTGGCTGACCGTGGGCAACAGGACCTACGGTTACCAGAACGACGTGGAACGCAACTCGACTTCGGGAACGCTAACCGGACTGGGATTCAAGAAGATGGTCCCGAGTATCTATCCCTACTACGACGGCATGTACGGGGCTCCCGAACCGAAGGAGGAGGACCCGCAGTCGCACAACCCGCTGTGGGACATCGAATCCACCGGCGGTTCGTACACCTATTCACAGGTCAACACCTCGATGTTCGCCGACGTGCGTTTCCTGAAGGATTTTGTCTACCACGCCAATTTCGACTGGACCCGCTACTGGCGCGAGGACCTCTACCATACGAAGAGCGTCGGGAAATACAGCTTCAGCCAAGGGCAGATGGCCATTGCGCCGAAACCTTCCGAGGAACTCTCATCCATGTTCTACACCTTGGGTAACAAACGGTGGCGCTTCGAACAGACGCTGACATGGAACAAAACGCTGAACGACGTGCATGAGATCGGCGCGCTGGTCGGATACGAGGAGATGAAGGCCTCGACCTATACCGTGGACGCCCAGAAAACGGGGCTGATCGACGAGACGATCACCGATCTGTCGACCGCCACCGAAATGAAAGGTATCTACGGCGGCAATTCCGAATATTCGTCGCGGTCCGTATTCGGGCGCGTAACCTACGCCTACGACTCCCGCTACCTGCTGGAGATGAACCTGCGCTGGGACGGCTCATCGCGGTTCGCGCCGCAGAGCCGCTGGGGCTGGTTCCCCTCGTTCTCGGCCGGATGGCGGATTTCGCAGGAGCAGTTCATGGAGAACGTTCCGCTGGACAACCTCAAGCTGCGCGCCTCGTGGGGCAAGCTGGGAAACAACAGCATCGGCAACTACGAGTGGCAGTCCACCTATGACGCGGCGAACTACCCGCTGGGCAACTCGCTCCATTCGGGACTGGCGATGACGTCGCTGGCCAACAGTTTCCTGCAGTGGGAATCGACCGCCATCACGAACATCGGACTGGAGATCGGAGCGCTCCGGAACAGACTCGTATTCGAAGCCGACATTTATCACAAGCTAACCGACGGCATCCTCTACCGTCCTGCCATCTACGCCGCCATGGGCAACAAGACCGCCCCCTATGAGAATATCGCCGAAGTGGTCAACCGGGGCGTCGAACTGTCGGCGGGCTGGAACGACCGGAAAGGCGATTTCACCTACGGCGTCAAGGCCAACTTCGCCTACAACCACAACCGGGTGTCAAAATACAAAGGAGAACTACAGCGGGGCTGGACTACCGACAGCGAAGGCAGCCGGGTCTACCAGACCAACATCGGAGATGTTTCGACCGGAACGACCAACCGGGTCATCGAAGGGAAAATGATCAACGAATTCTACACGCTGGAGACCTACAAAGGTGACCAGTCCTACTTTCATTCCGACGGATCGGTAAACGTCAACGGCGGCCCGAAGGACGGCATGATCCGCACGCCGAAGGACATGCAGTGGCTCTCGGCGATGAAGGATGCGGGCTACTCGTTCTATCCCAACCAGTCGATCGGGGCAGCCAACATCTGGTATGGCGACTATATCTACGCCGACCTGAACGGAGACGGCGTCTACGGCAACGGTCACGACTACGATTTCCAAAACCTCTCGACACAGCCCAAATACAACTACGGCCTGCAGGCCTACGTCTCGTGGAAAGGCATCGACCTCTCGATGAACTGGGCCGGGGCCGCCGGATTCGGCATCTACTGGTACGAGGTGGGGCAGAATTCGTCGGCGACGATCTTCGGCTACGCCATTCCCAAAGCCATCGCGGACGACCACTATTTCTACGACCCCGCCAACCCGAACGATCCGAGGACCAACCTGACCTCCAAAAATCCGCGCCTGAGCCGCAACAGCGGCGCATCCCAGAACGGAGAGATCAGCACGCTTCACCTCGAACGGGGCGACTACCTGAAGCTGAAGAACCTGACCGTCGGCTACACCTTCCCGTCGGGTATCCTGCGCAAACTGCGTATGCAAAGCCTCCGGGTATTCCTCTCGTGCGAAAACCTCTGGACGATCACCGGATTCAGCGGCATGGACCCCGAAATGCAGACGGGAGTGGGCTATGTCACGATGCGGCAGTTCGCCCTCGGAGTCAACGTCACCTTTTAAAAACACGGAAAATGAAGATCAAGAAATCATACGCCATACTGTTCACGGCTTGTGCCTGCATCCTGCAGGGATGCCAGTCCGGACTGCTGGACACGATTCCCACCGACGCCGTAAGTTCCGAGAACATCTGGAAAAAGGCCAATCTGGCGGAACAGGCCGTAGTCGGGGTGTACAACTGCCTGCGCGAGGACTACGCCTCGAACGGCAACAGCGCCTCCGGGCGCCACTATCCGGCATGGGACGTCCGTTCCAGCGTCATGGATTACGATGCCAACTGGATCGGCAACCTCCCGATGCTGCGCGGCAACGCCACCCCGCGGAGCAACGACTACTTCGTCTATTGGAAACGATACTACGAACCGATCCACCGGGCCAACGACGTCATCGCCAATATTCACAAGGTTCCCGACATGAGCGACTCTAAAAAGGCCCAGTACATCGCCGAATGCAAATTCCTCCGGGCCTGGTACTACTACCGCATGAACATCCTGTGGCACGGCGTGCCCGTCTACCTCGAACCGGTGGAGGCTTCGCAGGCCAACCGGGGCCGCTCTACGGAGGAGGCCGTCTGGGAGATCGTCCTCGCAGACCTCAAGGATTGCATCGACGAACCCAACCTGCCGGACAAATACGCGTCCAGCAGCAGCGACTACGGGCGCGTGACAAAGGCCGCGGCCTATGCCCTGCGGGGAAAGACCTACCTCTGGCTGGGAAAATACGAAGAGGCGGAGGATGATTTTACGGCAATCACGAAAATGTCCTATTCGCTCTTCACCGCGGACAGCTACAAGATGCTGTTCAAGGAGGAGAACGAGCGCTGCGACGAGATGATCTTCTCGGTGCAGTTCATCGAGCAGAACGGCTACGGATCGCCGTTCAGTTGGGCGTTCGGCAGCCGCGGCGCCGCAGGTGCGGGCTGGAACAACTACCTGGCCAACCCGGGGTTCGTCGACTCCTACGAGTGTGCCGACGGCAAGCCCTTCAACTGGGACGATTTCCTGCCGGGATACAGTTCGATGACCCCCAAACAGCGCTCCGTGTTCTTCCTCCGGGACAACATGACCGACAAGGAGATCGCCACAATGACCGCTTATGGGGCCGACATGAGCAAATACCTTCCGTCGGGCAACGAGGCGCGGATACGCAAGGCCTACGCCGACCGCGACCCGCGGCTGGGCATGAATGTCATCACACCCTACTCGACCTTCCTAGGCGGCATAACGGGCTCGGCCGTCACCTACACGCTGCGCTGGCCCTACCGGGGTTCGGACAACGCGGCCCCGTATGACCTGCGCACCGACACCAACGCGAAGTTCTATTACCTGATCCGCAAATTCGTCTTCGAAGGCCGTGAACACGTCTATCAGAACTACTCGCCGATCGACCTGCCGCTGATCCGTTATGCCGACGTATTGCTGAATCTGGCGGAAGCGCTGAACGAACAGGACCGAACCTCCGAAGCAGTCGCCTATGTCAACGAAGTACGCAAACGTGCCGGGGCGCAGCCGCTCAACACCAACGCCTACACGACCGTCTCCGGCAAGGACGACATGCGGGAACGCATCCGCAACGAACGTTACTGGGAGCTGCCGTTCGAAGAACACCTCTATTTCGACGAGCTGCGGTGGAAGACCTGGCAGGAGAAGAAATTCCGTTCCGGGAACGGCCTGACCGAAATCTGGGGTACGACCACCTATACTTACAAGTGGGTGGGCGACCAGAACTGGACATGGCCCATCCCCGCCGCCGAAAGGGAAAAGAACAAAAACCTGACCCAGAACGAGAACTGGATCGATTAATCCCGGAGATTCCGCCCACGGCGGAAACCGGCCCCAATTCAAACGGACAAAGTCATGAAAATCAACCATCATAAGTTTCTGAAAATACCGGGACTGTTACTTCTCGCACTCCTCGTCCTGACGGCGTGCGGCAAGGACGATCCCTTCCTGACCATCGAATCCGAAGAGTCGGTCACCGTTCCCAACGACGGCGGCGACTTCGACATCGCCGTAAGCACCAACCTCGACTATTACGAGTTCCGGTTCGAGGAGGGCGACTGGCTGACCGGAAAGGTTACCGACAAGGGCGTCACGCTCACGGCCGAGGCCAACTCCGCAGTGACGGAGCGCAAGGCTGTCTTCAAGATCGTGTCGCCCAGCCATCCCGAGGTGAACCGGAGCATCCGGATCATCCAAGAAGGGACCTATCTGCGGATCACGCCCGAGCGTGTTCCCTACCTCAAACCGGGCGGTGAGAGCATTTCGCTGACCGTGGAAACCAACCTGAAAACGGGCGAATGGAGCGTCAGCGTCCCGGACGGGAACAACTGGCTCACGGCGTCGGCCCAAACTCCCGGCACGATCGGCCTGACAGCCGGTCCCAATGCCGACACCTACCCCCGCATGGCCTCCCTGTCGGTCGTTTCGGACCGTTTCGCGGCGCTGAACATCTCCATCCCGGTCGTTCAGTCCGGCACGGACGAAAGCATCGAATCGGTCATCTACACCGAAGATTTCAGTTGGATGAAGGACAAGAACGGCACGCCCTTCTCGGCCGATATCTGGGATGACAAAGTGCAATACGAGTTCAAGGACTGGCCCCAAGGCCACGGCTGGGAGGCTTCGAACAACGGCAGCGGAAATTACACGCGCCTCGGTTATGTGAAGATGGGGCGTGCGGCGCTCACCTCGGACCTCATCACACCGAAGATGTCATCCATCGAGGAGTCCCGGGATATCTTGGTGGTGTTCAAGTGCTTCACGTTCATGGATAAGAACGGTAAGGCCGACGACAACGCATTCTGCGTTTCGGTGGTCGGCGACGGCGAGATCACCGAAATCCGGAAGATCGGCGGCCAGATGGCGACGCCTTCCGGCAAGCAGGCGAGTGCTGGCGAACTGACCCCGGAAGGAGCCCGGTTCTACATCGGCAACTACAACAATCCCGCGTCGGCCGACATGCCCAACTGGATCGACGTTCCCGATTACGACCATTTGGCCCCGGAACTGGCCGAACGCAGTTTCGTCGTCACCGGCGCCACCCGGAACACGCAGATCCGGTTCCTCGCCGGCAATACGCTGGGAACGGTGAGTTCCCCCAACCGGATCGGCTTCGACAACGTCCTGATCGCCGTCCTGAAATAGTATTCCAAAACATCCCGACATGAAAACAAGCAAGAAAATATACGGAATGTGCCTCGCCCTGACGGCGTGCGCGGCAGTCCTTGTCTCCTGCAGCGAAGAGAACGACGCCTTTCTGAACATCGATCCGCAGCAGACCATCGCCCTGCCGGCTGCAGGCGGTTCCACGACCGTGGCATTGGAAACCAACGTCGGCGACTGGACCTTCCGGTTCGAGTACGGGGAGTGGCTCACCGCAAAGGTCGTCGACAACACGATCGTCATCGCCGCTGCCCCCAACGACAACCTGAACAGCCGCGGCGCCATGCTGGCGGTCACCTCCTCGTCCCATCCGGAGGTCAACAAGCGTATCGGCATCCGGCAGGACGCCCTCTCCCTTACGCTGGAACCCGGTCAGCTCGCGATGTTCCCGACCGAAGGCCAAACGGCGACCGTCGCCGTGAATGCGAATATCAGCAGCGACGACTGGGAAATCGCCGGCGACCCCGCCGCCGACTGGATCACGGCCGAAAAGACAGCCGGCGGAATCGCAATCACAGTAACGGCCAATCCCGAAATGCTACCCCGCTCGGGAACGGTAACGATCAGTTCCGAAAAGTTCCCCACGCTGGCGGCGGCGCTGCCCGTCAAGCAGTTCGGGACCGACAAGACCATCCGGGAGGTCATTCTCTACGAAACCTTCGACTGGCTGCTGGTTCCCGGCGCAGACAATATCTGGACCACCTCGGGCGAACAGCGCGTCGACAACTGGATCGCCAAGTACGGCGACCGCGCACAGGGATGGGGTTATACGATGGTGACCACCTCCAAGGGAAACAAGGAACCGCTGTCGTTCAGCCGCAACGGATTCGTGAAAATGGGTATCACGAACTACTCCGGGGACCTGATCACGCCGAAACTCGAAGCCATCGAAGGCGAACGGACCGTCGAAGTGATGTTCAAGGCCTGCGGTTATGTGGAGAACGGCGGAAGCACGTCGTACAGCGGCCGGAAAGACCCGATTCAGAACGGCAAGCATGTCGATGTGCCGAACGTGATGCAAATCGCCCTGATCGGCCCGGGAACGCTCAGCCACACCGAGTTCGAAATCGACAACTACCCCTACTCCTCGGGGACGTCCGACCATGCTCCCGGCTACATCTGGCAGAACGATACACAGGCGTCGCAGCGGAAATTCACGATAACGGGCGCAACGGCCGAAACCCGCGTACAGTTCATCGCCGGACCGCAACTTGGTGCCTCGGAGGAAAAGATCACCTACCGGCAGGGATTGGATGACATCCTGATCGTCATCCGGGAAGAATAAACCGATCATCAATACGGGTCCGGGAGGTCGGCCGCACTCGCTGCCGGTTCCCGGGCCCACAAAACCACCGAAAAATGAAAATCAAAAATCACTGGATACTGGTCCTGACTGCCCTGACAGCACCCTTGCTGCAACAGTGCGGTTCGGACGACGAGAACGGCAGAGACCCTGTCCCGACCGAATACAGCAACCCCGTCATCCGGGCCAATGTGCCCGACCCGACGGTGATCGAGGAAGACGGCTATTTCTACCTCTACTGCACCGAAGGAAGCCCGAAGAACATCCCGATCTACCGCTCCGCCAATCTCGTGGACTGGGACCTCGTGAGCACGGCCTTTTCCGACGCCACACGTCCCTCGTTCTTCCCCGGCGGCACGCTTTGGGCGCCGTGTATCAACCGCATCGACGGTCAGTACGTCATGTACTACGCCCTGTCGGAATGGGGCGGCTACGAAACGTGCGGTATCGGGTGCGCCGTCTCCGACCAACCTTCGGGTCCGTTCACCGACATGGGTGCCATGCTCCGGAGCAACATCATCGGGGTCCGCAACTCGATCGACCCCTGCTACATAGAGGACGAGGGCCGGAAATATATGTTCTTCGGCAGCTTCTTCGGCATCTACGGCGTCGAGCTGACCGACGACGGACTGAAAGTCAGGGAGGGCAGCCAGCCCAGACAGATTGCAGGCACGGCCTATGAAGGAACCTACATCCTCAAACGGAACGGCTATTACTACCTGTTCGCATCCATCGGACGGTGCTGCGACGGCCTGAACAGCACCTACACGGCAGTCGTGGGACGCGCCGAGTCGCTCTGGGGCCCCTACATGAACAAGGCCGGAGAGCGAATGATGGACAATGCCCACGAAATCTTCATCACCAAGAACGACACGTTCTTCGGCGTCGGCCACGATTCGGAGATCGTGCAGGACAAAGCCGGGAACGACTGGATCCTGTACCACGGCTACGAGGTGATGCAGCCCACGGGACGCCGCCTGCTGCTGGACCGGGTCGAGTGGGAGGACGGCTGGCCCCGAGTGAAGGGCGCATCGCCGTCGATCACGGCCGAACGGCCCGTATTCTGAAAACATTCATACCATCGGCACAGATGAGACATCCGAACATACTGCTGCTGCTGTTTTGCAGCGCGCTTCCGCTGTTCGCAGGGGCGCAGCACCGGGCCGACCAACAATCGCTGTCGGACGACAAGTCCTTCTCGATGATCCTGCTGGGCGATCCGCAGGGATATGTCAAATATGCCGTCAACCAGCCGATCCTCGAACTTTGCACCGCATGGATCGCCGACAACGTCGACAACCTGCACATCCGGGCCGTGCTGTGTACGGGTGATCTTGTGGAGCAGAACGAGAACGCCGTTCCCGACCGCAGGATGCTCGACCAAACGAGCCGGGAGATGTGGCAGGCCAGTTCGCGGGCGTTCGAACGCCTCGACGACCGGGTTCCGTACATCGTCTCGTGCGGCAACCACGACTACGGGTACAAGCGGTCGGAAAACGGCATCACGAACTTTCCCGACTACTTCCCGGTCGAACGCAACTCCGTCTGGCGCGGATGCTGTGTCGCCGCCTTCCCCAACCGCAACCACCGGGCATCGCTCGAAAATGCAGCGTTCGAGTTCCGCGACCCCAACTGGGGCGGGCTGCTCATCGTCACAACGGAATTCCATCCCCGCGACGAGGTGCTCGACTGGGCCGGAAAGCTGATCGCCGGCAAGGAATATGCCGGCCACCGGGTGATCTTCATGACCCATGGTTACCTGACCGCTGGTCAGGAGGCCCGCCATATCGCCGAAGACCGTTATGACATCACTCCCGGAAATGCCGGGGCCGAAATATGGCGGAAGCTGGTCAAACCTTCGGCCAACATCGATCTGGTGATCTGCGGCCATACGGCCAACGGCAACGGCGAATTCGCCGACAACGTCTCCTACCGCGCCGACCGCAACGACGCAGGCAGAAAGGTTCACCAGATGATGTTCAACGTCCAGACCCTCGGCGGAGGCTGGGAGGGCAACGGCGGCGACGGCTGGCTGCGCATCCTCGAATTCCTGCCCGACGGAAAGACCATCCGGGTTAGGACCTATTCCCCGCTGTTCGGCATCTCCCCGTCGACAAGGCATCTGGCCCACCGCACGGAGCCGTTCGACCGGTTCGACATCGTGCTGGAATAACCCCGACATACACTCAAACCAACGAAAAACATCCATGAAAAGAACAATCATCACCCTCTTCCTCCTGCTGCAGGCGGCATGCCTGTTTTCCCAGATCCCGCGTCCGGAATACCCCCGTCCGCAATTCGAACGGGCAGACTGGATCAACCTGAACGGCGAATGGACTTACACGTTCGATTTCGGCGCAAGCGGTCTGGAACGCGGATATGCCGACTCGAAGGGATTCGACGGCAAAATCATCGTACCGTTCGCCCCGGAAAGCAAGCTCTCGGGCGTCGGTCACACGGACTTCATCAACTGCATCTGGTACCAGCGGACCGTCGAGATTCCTTCCGCATGGTCCGCACGCCGGGTAATGCTCAACTTCGGAGCCGTATATTACACCTCCGAAGTGTACATCGACGGCCGTTTCGTGGGCCGCCATTTCGGGGGCAGCTCGTCGTTCTCCTACGACATCAGTGCATTCGTGAAACCGGGCGGCTGCCACAGTCTGGTCGTCCTCGCATCGAGCGACCTGCGCAGCGGCAAGCAAACTGCCGGAAAGCAATCACTGCAATACGCGTCGCACAGTTGCGACTACACCCGCACGACGGGCATCTGGCAAACGGTATGGATGGAGGCGGTGGCGCCCGAAGCCCTCGCAAGCGTTCAGGTAACGACCGACATCGACCAGCAGCAGTTGGTCGTCGTCCCGCAGTTCCTCCGGGAGAGTCCGAACTCGCTCCGGGTAACCCTTCGGGACGGCAATAAGGTCATCGGCACACAGCAGGTCCGGGCGTCGAACAACAGCGTCGTCGTCATCCCGGTCAAAAAGGCCAAACTCTGGAGTCCCGAAACCCCGTTCCTCTACGATCTGACCTACGAGGTGATCGCTCCCGACGGGAAGGTGCTCGACGCAGTAAAATCCTACGCCGGAATGCGCAAGGTCCATATCGAAGGCAACAAAGTATACCTCAACAACGAACCCTATTACCAGCGGTTGGTGCTCGATCAGGGCTACTACCCCGACGGCATCTGGACTGCACCGTCGGACGATGCCCTGCGCCGCGACATCGAACTGGGGCTGGCCGCCGGATTCAACGGCGCACGCCTGCACCAGAAGGTTTTCGAAGAGCGTTACTATTACTGGGCCGACAAGCTCGGCTACATCACCTGGGGCGAAAGCCCCAGTTGGGGAATGGACGCCAACGATGTGGAAACGGCACGCAACTTTCTCACCGAATGGGCCGAGTGTGTGGTCCGCGACCGGAACCACCCCTCGTTGCTGACTTGGACACCGATGAACGAGGAGTGGTGGCCCGACAACACGCAGTACCCGCGCTTCGCCGCCGATGTTTACGACCTGACCAAGCATCTCGACCCGACGCGTCCCGTCAACACCGCCAGCGGCGGTTCCGTCGTCAAGACCGACATCTGGGCCGTCCACAACTACGAGCAGGACCCCGCCAAACTGAAGGAGAAGATCTACAACGAGGGCACGTTCTTCCATCCCCGCCTGCGGACCACCAAGGATCAGACGCGCAACATCGGGTTCAACGATGTGAAAGCGACCGCGAACTTCGCTTGGCCGCAGTACGACGGTTCGCGCCCCTACCTGCTCGACGAATTCGGCGGCATCAAGTGGGTGAAGGATCAGGAGAAGCAGGCCAGCGACTCCCGGACCGAGTCGTGGGGTTACGGACAGGCGCCCCACACGCTCGAAGAGTTCTACACCCGGCTCGAAGGACAGGTGGATGCTCTTCTCGAGCTGTCGGGGCAGGTCTGGGGCTATTGCTACACCCAGCTCACAGACGTGGAACAGGAGCAGAACGGCATCTATTTCTACGACCGCTCGGCCAAATTCGATATGGACCGGATCAAAGCGATTTTCAGCAAACGGCCGGAAAATGCCGGACGCTAAAAAGATCACCCTCCAAAAACAAACGGGACGTACTTAAGGTACGTCCCGTTTGCATGTTGAAGCGATGTGCGGCATCTGCGCCGCAATCACCGTAATCAGAATCCGCTCTCGATGTTCCAGACAAACGCCCTCGACCCCTGCATCTTGGTCGCGGCGTCCAATGCGCGGAAAGCGTCCATCAGCGGGGCGACCTTCTCGTCGTCGACGATGGCCAGAATCGAAGCGTTCATCGAGGGCCATGCGTGGGTGCCATAGTGGGGTTCGCCGTCGACCGATCCGCGGCCCTCGGTCAGCGCCCATTTGGTGAAGCCGCGGATGCCCTGCTCTTCGAGGATGGCGTTCACCCGGTCGGTCAGCGCTTGATTGTATGACAAAAATACTGCTTTCATGGTTGTTTTTCCTTATTAATGTGTACTTGCCTGATGCTGGGCCGAGAGCTGGGCCAGTTTCTCCTTCTCCTTGCGCTGCGAACGGTTCACGAGGATCGAGTAGAGCACCGGAACGATGAACAGCGTGAGGATCGTCGAGAACGTCAGACCGCCGATCACGGCGATACCCATCGGCTGCCAAGTCTCCGAACCGGCTCCCGTGCCGATAGCCAGCGGAAGCATACCCAGAATGGTTGTGAACGAGGTCATCAGCACCGGACGCAGACGGCTCTTGCCGCCGGCGATCACCGCGTCGAAGACGCCCGAACCGCGCTCGACCAAAAGGTTCATGTAGTCCACCATCACGATACCGTTCTTCGTCACGATACCCACGAGCATGATGGCCCCGATCAGGGCGATGAGCGACAGCGGCGTGGAGGTCATCCACAGCGCGAGGAACACGCCCGTGAAGGCGAACGGAATGGTGAACATGATGATGAACGGGAACTTGAGCGACTCGAACTGCGTGGCCATTACGATATACACCAGAATGACGATCAGGATGAGCAGCGTCCCCAAGTCGCCGAAAGCGTCGCCCTGATCCTCGACCGTACCGCCGACCTCGAGGTCCACGCCGTCGGGCGTGGGATATTCAGCGATCAGCTTGTCGACCTCGGCCACCACGTCGCCCAGCGCCACGCCGGCGCCGAGGGTCGACTGCACCGAAATGACACGCTGGCGGTTCTCGCGCTCGATCATCGGCGCGGCGTACTCCTCCTCGACGGTGCCCACCTCCTTGAGCTTCACGGGGCGGCCCTGCGCGTTGTAGAGCGTGATGTTCTCCACATCCTCGATGCGGTTGCGGAACGGCTCGGCATAACGCACGATGATGTCGTACTCGTCGCCGTCCTCGCGGTATTTCGAGGCCACGAGGCCGTCGATGCGGTTGCGCACGGCCTGCGACGCCGTGGCGCTGCTGATGCCGTAATAGGACAGGCGGTCGCGGTCGAAGACGACGTTGTACTCGGGACGCAGGTCGTCGCGCGAGAGTTTCACGTCGCGCACACCCTCCAGATGACGCATCTTCTCCTTGAGGTCGTTGGCGATGGCGTTCGTCACGTCCATGTCATAGCCGAAGACTTTGACGTTGACCGTCGCCGAACCGCTCATGCTGCCCGACATGCCGCCCGGGGTCACCGTGTACTGGCGCACCTCGGGAATGTTGTCGAGGTCCTCGCGCAGCAGGTCGGAGACGACATAGATCGAGCGGTCGCGCTCCTCCACGTCGGTCAGGCGCATGTTGTAGTTGATGATGTGCGAACCGGTGGTCTGCATCGCCGCAAAGGCGTTGTCCGACGAGTTGGCGCCGGCCGAGGCCGATACGAGCACGATCTCGGGATATTTCGCATACATGATGCTGTCGATCTGCCGGGCGATGCGCGCCGTATAGTCGACGCCGATGTTCTGCTCCAGCTCGATCATGGCCGAGATACGGCTGTTGTCCGAAGGCGGGAAGAACTCGGTCGGGACGCGCGTCAGCAGCCCCAGCGACACCACGAAGATCGACATCATCGAGAAGAAGGTGATCCGGCGGTGGCGCACCACCCAGTTGAGCGAACGGGCATAGGCTGCGTCGAGCCATGCGAGGGCCCGGTCGATGGGTTTGTAGATCACGCCGAGGCCCTTGTAGTCGTGTTCGCCGCCATCGAGCTTCAGCAGGTAGGCCGACATCATCGGGGTCAGCGAAATGGCCGCCGCCGTCGAGACGCAGACCACGATGGTCACGATCCAGCCCAGCTCGCGGAACAGGATACCCGCCATGCCCGGAACCATCGTCAGCGGCAGGAACACCGCGACGACCACCAATGTCGTGGCGATAACCGACAACCACACCTCGTTGGTGGCGTAAATGGCCGCCTCCTTGGGATTCGAACCCCGCTCGATGTGGGTCGTGATATTCTCCAGCACCACGATGGCATCGTCGACCACCATACCGATGGCGATGGAGAGCGACGAGAGCGAGATGATGTTGAGCGTGGAGCCCGTAGCGAAGAGGTAGATGAACGAACAGATCAGCGACACGGGGATGGTCATACAGATAATCAGCGTCGCACGCCATCGCCCGAGGAAGATCATCACCACCAGCACCACGAAGATGAAGGCGTAGAGGATGGTCTCCGAGAGCGACCCGATGGCGTCGGTAATCTCCTGCGAGCCCTCGAAGATCAGCTCCATCTTGACGTCTTTCGGGAGGGTCTTCTGAATCTCCGGCAGACGCGACTGGATTTCGTGGACGATGTTCACGGTGTTGGCGCCCGACTGCTTCTGGAACATCACGCGCACACCGCGCTGGCCGTTGACACGCTCGTCCATCGTAGCCTTTTCGAGCGTATCGCGGATTTCGGCCACATCGGAGAGTTTCACCGTGCGGCCCCCGGCATTCGACACCACGACCTTGCGCAGCTCGTCCGAGAGTTTGAACTCGCCGTCGGCCTTGATGTTGAAGGTGTTGTTGCCGATGTCGATCGTGCCGCTGGGGATGTTGACGTTCTCCGAGGCGATGATCTGGCCCAGTTGCTCGACCGTGAGGTTGTAAGCCTCGAGCTTGGCGGGGTCGACGTTGACCTGCACCTCGCGCTCGGGAGCTCCGACCACCGACACGGCACCCACGCCGTCGACGCGGTTGAGCACGTTGACCAGCTTGTCGTCGAGAATCTTGTTCAGGGCCGGATAGCTCTCCTCGGCCGTGACGGCGATCATCATCACGGGAATCATCGAGGTCGAGAACTTGAAGATCGTCGGGTAGTCGATGTCGTCCGGCAGCATCGACTGCACGCGCGACACCACGTCGCGGATCTCGTTGGCCCCCTCGTTGAGGTCGGAGCCGTATTCGAACTCGACGGTAATCATCGAGACATTATCCTGCGACTTGGAAGTCAGCTTCTTGAGGTTGCTCACCGTGTTGAGGTTGTCCTCCAGCACACGGGTGATGTTGGTCTCGATGTCGGCGGCGTTGGCGCCCGGGTACATCGTGATGACCGAAATCTGGGGTATCTCGATCTCGGGATACTGGTCCACGGCCAGATTCATCAGCGAGAAGAGTCCCATGACCATCACGCCGACGAACAGCAGGATCGTCGAAATCGGTTTGCGGACCGCGCTTTCGTAAATTTTCATTGGAAAGGGGTTGTTTTAGTCTTTTTTAACATCCACGGCAGCTCCGTCGAAGAGTTTCGACAGCGCCGTAACGGCCACCTGCTCGCCCGGCTCGACGCCCGACAGGATGTCCACGCGGTCGCCGACCTGACGGCCCACCTTGATCGAACGGCGCTCGGCGACCGAGTCGCCCTCGATGACGTAGAGGTAGCGCTCGGCCGAGCCCACCTGCTTCTGCACGGCGACGTCGGGAACCATCACGCCCTCCTTGCTGCCCATGTCGAACGTCGTGCGGGCGTACATGCCCGGACGCAGCGTGCGCTTGGCGTTGGGAACCTTGACCTCGACCTTGAAGGTGCGGGTCGTGGGGTCCAGCGCCGGGTAGATCAGCGACACCGTGCCCGTGAACTCCTCGTCGGGGAAGATGTCGACGGTCAGTTTCACCGGCATACCCACCTTCACATTGGAGAAATACTGCTCCGAGATGTTGGCGATGACCTTCAGCGGATCGATCTGCATGATGTGCAGGATCGGCTGCTGGGCGAACAGGTCGCCCGACTCGTAGTTGCGGGCCGTCACTACGCCCGAAATCGGCGAACGCACCTCGATGTTCTTCTTCAGGTTGGCCACCACCTCGCGCTGGACGTCCAGTTGGGCCTTGGCCTGCTCGATCTGCTGGGCCGAGATACCGCCGGCTTCGTAGACGGGCAGCAGGCGGTTGTAGTCGTCCTCGACGGTCTTCAACTGCACCAACTGCTGGGTGTACTGCGTGGGGTCGAGCGTGACGATCAACTGGCCCTCGCGCACCGGATCGCCCACCTCGACATAGATTTTGTCGATGTGCACGCCCGAAGCCGCCGGAGTGATGTCGTTCTCCTTATAGGGTTCGATCTCGGAGGTGAACTCTTCGGTGAGACGCACCGTGGCCGCCGTGGCCCGGGCGGTTTTGGTCAGCACGCCCTTCTCTTCGGTGACGGCAGCGGTTTTCTTTCCGGTGCAACCGGCCAGCAAAGCGACTGCAAATCCTAAAATTACGATTCTTTTCATAGGTTTTATCTTGTTTTTCATTACTTACTGGTTTTCGCGTCCCACGATGCGGTCGTACTCGGCCTTGGCCGAAAGGTAGTCGTAGATCGCCTGCGAGAAATTGAGCTGGGCCTGCGTCTGCGACAACTGGGCGCTGTTCAGTTCGAGGATCGTGCCCGCACCCGCGCGGTAACGGGTGTCGGAAATCTTATACGCCTTGCGGGCCTGCTCGACCGTGAGTTCCTGAGCGTACATCGTCTCACGGGCTGTCAGCAGGTCGTTCAGCGCCGAGCGCACCTGCACGTCGATCTGCTGGCGGGCATAGTCGCGCTGCAGCGAGAGCTGCGAGAGCTGGTTCTTCAGTTCGCGCGACTTGTTCATCTTCGTCAGGCCCGAGAAGATCGGCACCGACAGTTGCAGGCCGACCGAGATCGGATGGGTCCAGAAATATTTGGAATCGTCCGTCGTGGTGGCTCCGCCGAAATTGAAGGGCTCCATGTCGTTACCCGTGTAGGAGACCGTTCCGAAGGCTGCGAGCGTCGGCATGCGCCCGGCGTTGGCCGCCTTGAGCGAACGCCGCAGCACCTCCTCCTGCAGTTCGAGCGAACGCAGGTCGGTATTCTCCGATACGTCGGTCGTCAGGTCGTCGGTACCCGCCAGCACGTCGTCGCGCAGGGCGTCCAGTTCGCCGACCACGTCGATCTCCACGTCCTCGGGAATCGAAAGGTACATCTTCAACATCAGCTTGGCCAGCTTGATCGAATTCTCGGTCTGGAGGATCGTGGGCTTCAGGTTGCTCAACTGCACCTGAGCCGTCAGCAGGTCGTACTCCGACATCAGGCCGTTGTCGTACTGCACCTTCGTGTCGTCCACCGTGCGCTGCACCGTGGCCTCCGATTCGCGGAGCACCGCAAGCGACTGCTCGGCCAGCAGGATGTTGTAGAAAGCCTTCTTCACCTCGGCCGTCAGGTCGATGCGCGAGGCGCGTGCAGCCTCGACAGCCGTGGCCATCTGCGCTTCGTTCATCTTCAGCGTGCGGTAGACCGACGGCGCGAACAGCGGCAGCGACAGGTCGCCCTGCACGGCAAAGGTGTTGTCGGCACCGAACGAAAGGCCGCCGCGCATCTCGGATTTCACGATCGAACGCGTGTAGCTGCCCGACGCCGAGAGCTGCGGCAGCAGGTTACCCCACGTCTGGCGCTTCACATAGTCGTAACGCTGCACCTCCATTTCGGCGACCTTGACGGTCGGGTTCTCGCTCAGGGCGAGATCGAGGGCCTCGGGAAGCGTCAGCCGCATCTGCGCCGAAGCGCCTGCGATGCCGGCGGCCCAAAAGCCGAAGATCAGAAAAAGTCGTTTCATCATTATTCGGAAAATTATATTGTCGTTGTCAATTATGCAGACGATCTGCACGGGTATCTATTTTACGGACGGTTACCGTCGCCGCCTACCGCCGTTTGTTTTCGGTCTTGGCCGGTTCGTAGCGCTTCACATAATCGTCGACCAACTGAAGCCCCTTGGCCGTGGAGATGCCGCGGAAGAAATTGCTGACGATCTGCACGAAAGCCTCGCGCTCGGGCATCCCCTCGGGCAGCATCAGATCCTTGCGCACGGTGATGGCCGAGGCCGTGTAGTAAAGCAGCGAGATGGCCAGTTCGAGGTTGAACGTCTCGACGAACAGTCCGTCGGCGATCCCCAGTTCGAGCATCTCCTTCAAATCGCGGCGGCTCTTGGCGGCTCCTTCGCTCGCCATCTTCTGGTAGACGGCCGGATAGAACTTGCGCAGGTTGTTCATCAGGCGCTGGATGACCTCGGCGTTGTCCATGACGCCTCCCAGCACCATGAACATCGCTTCGAGCACGTTGCGGGCATCGGCACACGAAGCCGAACGCTCGAGACGCGTCTTTTCGAAATAGCGGTCCATCGCCAGATAGAGCAGCCCCTCCTTGTCGCCGAACAACTCGTAAAGCGTCCGCTTCGAGACGCCCAACTGCTGCGCGATGTCGTCCATGCGCACCGATTTGATGCCTTGGGTGACGAACATCTGCATAGCCTGTTCAATAATACGTTCTTTCTGGTCCATGATCTGATCCGATTGATACGGATGCAAATATAGGCAAGAAAACTTATGAAACAATAAAAGTTTTTTGTTTTTGATGGTTTTTTAACGAATACGACAAAAAAGGAGCAGTCCCGGACTGTTCCATGCAAGATCCCATACGGAAAATCAGGCTTCTTCGGGCAGATCGAAAGGAACTTCGAAGATCATCCGGCATCCTTCGGTGTAAGCCGGATCGATCCGCAGACTTCCGCCCATCTTGGCGGCGATGAGCCGGCAGACGGGCAGTCCGAGGCCCGTGCCCTGAGCAAAGGTGTCGAGTTTGACGAAACGTTCGAAAACCGCCTCCTGCTCCTCCGCGGGAATGCCCGGGCCGGTGTCGGAAACGGTGAAGAGCATCGTCCGCTCGGGAATCCGGCATGTATAGGTCAGGATGATCTCACCCCTGACGGTGAATTTCGCGGCATTGTGCAGCAAATGCTGGAGCACCTGCACGATTCGCTTGGAGTTGGTATGCAGCACGGGGTCCTCGGCCGAAGGCTCGAAGATCATCGTAACGCCGGCCTTGAGCTGCGAGAGCGCCTTGGCCACGCACTCGTGGCAGCGGTCGTTGATCGAGCAGTAGTCCGTGCGGGGCAGCACCTCGGTCTGGTCGAGGTAGGCGAGGTCGAGCACGTCGTCGACCATCCGCAGCAGGCTGAGGCTGCTGGCCTCGATGATCGAGACATACTCCTCGACCGTCGGGTCGTCGCGGAATTTCGAAACCAAGACCTGCGAGAAGCCCATGATCGAGTTGAGCGGCGTGCGCACCTCGTGCGACATGCTCTGGATGAAGTTGCTCTTCATCTGGCTCGCCTGCTCGGCGCGCTCCTTGGCCGTGCGGAGCTCCTCCCCCACGGCCATCAGGTCGCGGTTCTGCGCCTTCACGACCTCCTCGGAGGCTTTCAGGCGGCGGTTGAGCCGCATCTGGCGCGCAAATCCCAGTCCGCCGAGGGCCAGTACGCCGCCCAGCAGCGCGATGATCAGGTAGGTGTTGCGCAGCCGTTTCTGCTGCAGAGCCAACTGCAGTTCCCGGGTCTCGGTCTGCAGGCGGGCGATCTCGAGGATGCCCGAAAAGTCATCCGTGGCGCTGCGGATCTCCGCACTGCGCACCGAATCGGACTTCTGGATATATTCGCGGTAATTCTCCGCAGCGCGGCGCATGTCGCCCATCAGCCAATAGATGTTGCCCTGCTCGCGCAGCAGCGAATGGTGGACATAGCCCTCGGCGCGCTGCACCGAGTCGGCGAGCGCCTCCCGCACCACCTCCAGCGCCCTGCCGTACTGCCCAGTAGTGCGGTAATACTCGGTTCTCAGGTAGCGCAGCCCCGGAAGATAGGCTATCATCGAGGGGTTGTCGCGGAAGCGCATCTCGGCGGAATCGATATACTTCCGGGCCATGTCGTAATTCTTCCGGTGGAGGTAATAGAGGGTCGTGGCCTTGTCCAGCGTGAACTGCTGGTAGGGATATTTCGAATGCAGGGCCCGCCCTTTGCGCAGGGCCAGCAGGGCCGAATCGGGCATGTCGAGCTCGAGGGCGCACTGGGCCATCGAGGCGTACTGCGTCGGCAGGTTGATGTCCTCGATCCCGTTGCTCTCCAGCACGTCGATCTGGCGCCGGAAATTCTCATAGGCCCGGTCGAACGTGTTTTGCACGAGGTAGAGGTTGGCCAGCAGGCGGTAACAGGTGGCCACGCCCAACTGGTAATTGTCGGCCTCGGCTTCGGCGAGCATCCGGCGGGTCTCGTACACCGCCACGTTGAACTGGTTCTGCTTGGTGTAGTAGGTCACCAGCCGGTTGCCCCAAGCAAAATAATAGAAATAGGCCAGCTCGTCCTGCTTGCCGTGCTCGAGGCAGAACTCCTTCACGCGCTTCACCCCCTCGAGAATACCCTCGCGGTCGTTCCGGAAATAGTAGTGGTCCATCTTGAGGCTGAGGGCGACGGCCTGCATGTGCAGCCATCCGCTCGCCGCGGCGCGCTCGAAAAGGGTGTCGCACATCAGCAGCCCCTCGGGGGTGTTCAACTGCGCCTTGATTTGCCGGCAGTAGACTTTCAGCAGGCTGTCCGCCACGGAATCTCCGCGTCCCGGCTCGGCATGCACCGTCGGGGCACATGCGAAAAAGGCGAGGATAAGGAGGACCAACAGGCGGGAACAGGCGGGACGGGACATGAGGAAATTCGTTTATTTGACAAATATAGCACTAATCCCGCTGAAAATCAAATTTCGGAGCGGCAAGTGAACAAAAAAGGCCGCCGCGGAAACCGCAGCGGCCGTATGGAAAATCGTCCGGATTATTTGGTGACCCGTTCGAGCCAGCGTACCATCGAGAGCATGACGAGCATCGACAGGCCGCAGGCGGCGACGAACACGGCCCATGTAGCCCACATCGGGGTGTGGAGGTAGAGCCATCCGCCGACGAACAGCAGGGCGTTGCCCACGGCCGTGGCTGCCAGCCAGAAGCCCTGCATCAGACCCTGCATGTGGGGAGGCGCCACCTTCGACACGAAGGCGAGGCCCAGCGGCGAGATGAAGAGCTCGGCGACGGTGAGGATGAAGTAGAGCCCCACCATCACCCACGGGGTGACGAGGATCGACTGCACCTCCTCGGCGCGCATGCCGGCCAGCGCGGTTTTTGTCGGCAGGGCCAGCGAGAAGAGCATCAGGAAGACATAGGCCGCCGCCGCGATGCCCATGCCGATGGCGATCTTCATCGGGGTCGAGACCTCGATGTTGCGCTTGCGCAGCCAGCCGAAGAACCACATGATGATCGGCGTGAGGAAGACGACGAAGAAGGGATTGACGCTCTGGAATATCTCCGCGCCCTTGATGGTCGTGAAGCCCAGATCGATGTTGATGACGTCGAGGTTCACATAGTCACGGGCGAAATAGGTCAGCGAATAACCGTTCTGGTGGAACGACACCCAGAAGAAGATCACCACGCCGAAGACAGCGAACAGGGCGTAGATGCGCTGGCGAATCTCCTGTGCGGACATCTTGATCTCCTCGGCCGAAGCTTTGGCGCCCGGGGCGGCCTTCTTCGAAGGATCGGGGAACTGCTTGCGGTTGGCCATGTAGATCGCCAGCGAGATGAGCATCATCACGATGGCCGCGATGAAGGCGTAGTGGAAACCGCGGTTGAAGACGTCGAGGTAGGTGTTGCAGAAAGCCCCGAGGTCGCTCACGGGCGTGCCGTCGAGGTGCGCCGCCGAAGCGTAGGAGTTGAGGTTGGCAAGCCCTTCGCCCACCATGTCCTCGCCTTTGGCCAGATATTCGTGGCACAGCGCGGGGAGTTTGGCGTTGTAGTCGAAATTGTTGACCTTCAGCCACCAGTTACGCACGCCGATGGCGACGAACGGGGCGAAGAAACCACCGATGTTGATGAACATGTAGAAAATCTGGAAACCCGATTCACGCTTGGGGCCGAACTCGGCGTTGTCGTACATCTGCCCCACGAGCGCCTGAAGGTTGCCCTTGAAAAGACCGTTACCGAAGGCGATCACCAGCAGTCCCAGACAGGTGAGCGTCAGATAGAGCCCCAGATTCGGCACGGGCGTCGGCGTCGGGATGGCGATGAGCAGGTACCCCACGCTCATCACGATCAGACCCCACATGATCGTGGCCTTGTAGTTCTTGGTCTTGTCGGCAATGATACCGCCGACCAGCGCCAGCAGGTAGATCGAAGCGTAGAAGCCCGAATAAATATACCCTGCCGTCGCCTCGTCCAAACCGAACTTGGCCGAGATGAACAGGGTCAGGATAGCCATCATGATATAGAAACCGAAGCGTTCGCCCATGTTGGCGAGGGCCGCCGCGATCAATCCTTTGGGTTGTCCTTTCATAAGATTTTTAGAGTATTAGTAAAGTGTTAGTAATAAGGATTCATTCCAGTTCGCTGACAAAGATAAAAAAATTTTCAGTATATTCAGTTTTCAACGATACTTTTATCAGTCGGAAAGTTTTGCCGCACCGCACGGCGATTCGGTTTTGAACTCTTCCGATTTTTTCCTATATTTGTCAATAATCAGAAATTTCAGCCATGGAAAAACCGACCCGAAGGCTGCCCGTCGTCGAACGCGACGCATGGCTGCAGCCCGTCGAAGAACATATCAACCGCCGTCACGCACAATACGAGCGGCAGATGGAGCGGATCGCCGGTTCGTCGGGGTCGATCGTGGACTACGCCAACGGCTACCGCTATTTCGGCTGGCAGCGCGACGAGGCGCTCGACGGCTGGTGGCTGCGCGAGTGGCTGCCGGGGGCGCACGACGTCTACGTCTTCGGCGATTTCAACAACTGGCAGCGCACCGAAATCCGCATGCACCGGGACTCCGCAGGGGTCTGGAGCGCCTTTTTCCCCACGGCGATGTACCGCGACCGGCTGGTCCACGGCTCGCTCTACAAACTCCACGTCCACGGCGACAACGGCTGGCTGGACCGCATTCCGGCCTACGCCACACGCGTGGTGCAGGACGAGACGACCAAAGACTACACGGCGCAGTTCTGGGCCCCCGCCGAGCCGTTCGACTGGCGGGGCGACGCGTTCGACGCCTCGAAAATCGGCAGCCTATTGATATATGAAGCCCATGTGGGCATGGCTCAGGAGCGCGAGGGCGTGGGCACCTACCGCGAATTCACCGAAAAGATACTCCCCACCATCAAGAAAGACGGCTACAACGCCGTGCAACTGATGGCCGTGGCCGAACACCCCTACTACGGCTCGTTCGGCTACCATGTGTCGAGCTTCTTCGCCCCGTCGTCGCGCTGCGGCACCCCCGAGGAGCTGAAGGAGCTGATCCGCCGGGCCCATGAACTCGGACTGGCCGTCATCATGGACTTGGTGCACGCCCACTATGTGAAGAACCTCAACGAGGGGATCAACGAGCTCGACGGCACCGACCACCTCTACTCGCCGGCGGGCGAGGCGGGCTACCAGCCCTACTGGGATTCGAAGCTCTTCGACTACGGCAAGGAGGAGGTGCGGCATTTCCTGCTGTCGAACGTCAAATACTGGCTCGACGAGTTCCATTTCGACGGCTACCGCTTCGACGGCGTGACCTCGATGATCTACCACCACCACGGCTATGTGACATTCGACTCGCGCGACCGCTTCTTCGACCCGGGAGTCAACGAGGAGGCGCTCCTGTACCTCACCCTCGCCAACCGCCTCGCGCACGACTTCCGGCCGTCGGCGGTGACCATCGCCGAGGACGTGAGCGGCATGCCGGGCATGTGCATCCCGATCGCCGACGGCGGCGTCGGCTTCGACTACCGCCTCGGGATGGCCATTCCCGACTTCTGGATCAAGCAACTGAAAGAGGTCCCCGACGAGGAGTGGAACATCTGGGAGATGTGGTCCGTCCTGACCGACCGCCTGCCCGAAGTGAAGACCGTGGCCTATGCCGAATCGCACGATCAGGCGCTGGTGGGCGACAAGACGCTGGCTTTCCGGCTGATGGACAAGGAGATGTATTTCCACATGGACCGCGCTTCGGAGAGCGTCGTGATCGACCGCGGCATGGCCCTGCACAAGATGATCCGCCTGATGACCATCTCCACGGGCGGGCAGGCCTACCTCAACTTCATGGGCAACGAGTTCGGGCATCCCGAGTGGATCGACTTTCCGCGCGAGGGCAACGGATGGAGCTACGCCCACGCCCGGCGGCAGTGGTCGCTGGCCAAAAACGGATTTCTGCGCTATGCGTGGCTGGGGGATTTCGACCGGGCGATGATCCGGCTGGTAAAGAAATACAAGGTGCTCGAAGACGGCTACGCATGGAACCTGCTGATGGACGAGCACAACAAAACGATGGTCTTTTCACACGGCCGCCTGCTGTTCGTATTCAACTGGCACCCCACGGCCTCGATCCCCGACTACGAACTTCCGGTGCAGGGCCCGGGCAAATACGTCCCGGTGCTTTCGACCGACGAACGGCGGTTCGGCGGGCAGGAGCGGCAGTCGATGAAGGCCGAACATTTTTCGTTTCCCGCCAAGGGCGACGACGGGAAGGACTGCGCCCGTATCCGCATTTACAACACCTCGCGCACGGCAACGGTCTACCTGCGGAAAAAGTAGTCGCCCAAACTTATTTTATTCATCATAAAAACTTATTATGCCTATGCTAAATGCAAGCAACAGCAACGAAGTGTCTTTAAAGGAGTTGAGAGAAGGATTCTACAAATGCCGGTCTTTCGAGGTTCTGAACCTGTGGCGGCGATCGTTCCTTCTCTCCGTTTTTCAGTTCCTCTGTTTCACCCTCTACGGAGTACTGGCGTCCAGACTGCTGACCGCCGGTCCCGGAGCGGCCAACCCACTGGTCGTGAACGAAATCGCCTGCGCAATAGCGCTGCTCGGGATGTCGTTCGCCCTCATCTGGATCATGATGGCCAAGGGGTCGAAAGCATGGTATGAGGTTTACGAACGCTACATCTTCGAGATCGAGCGCGAGGAGACCGACGGACTGAGAATCCCGGAGCGCTATCGGCTGGGTGCCTTGTGCCGTCCTTGGGAGATGAACAGCAACCTGTTTTCGAAGAAAGCGGGCCGCTACTCCCCCTCACGGCTCAACATTACGATCGGAACGGTGCTGATGACAGCGTGGTTCGTCATCTTCCTCCTCCACTATATCGCCGGCATCGTCTGCTATATCGACGGCACAGCCAACCTTTGGCAGTCGGCGATCCTCGCGCTCATCCCGGCCGCTTTCCTCGCCATCGCCGTATCGGCGCTGTACAACAAGTGGGGACGCAGCCGGTCGCTGACGGAGACTATCTGAAACACAACACCTTAAAAAAGGAGCGAATCTTACGATTCGCTCCTTTTTTTGTCTCCGGCCCGGCCTACTTCGCCAGTTCGCGCACGAAGGCCAGCGCCTTCTCGTAGTCGGGTTCGTTGGTGATCTCGGGCACATACTCCACATAGCGCACCACGTCGTCCTTGTCCACGACCACCACACCGCGGGCCAGCAGGCGCAGTTCGTCGATCACGAAGCCGTATTTGATGCCGAAATCCAGCTCCTTGTAGTCCGAGAAGACATGCACGCGGTCGATGCCTTCGGCGGCGCAGAAACGCTTCTGCGCAAAGGGCAGGTCCACCGACAGCGCCACGACGACCACGTCGTCGCCCAGCTTCGACGCCTCGCGGTTGAAACGGATGTTCTGCAACGAGCAGACCGGGGTGTCCACCGACGGAAAGACGCTGAAAATGCGCACCTTGCCGCGGAAAACGTCCGACGAAACGGGCTGCAGTCCCGCATCGATAACCGTAAATACGGGGGCCATCTCGCCCACCTTGCAGCGATTGCCGACAAGCGTCACGGGCTTGCCGCCGAAAGTTACTTTGTGATCCATAATGCGTTTGTTTTTGAATGAATTTTACAATTCCGATGCCACCCCGGCTAAGAGCCGGGATTTAGGAACGATGCACCATACAGCGCGAATCCGCTCCTGTCAACTTTTAGCCTTGATCCGCGCCACGGCCTCGGCCACCCCGCGGTAGAGCTCCGGCAGGTCGACACCCGCGATGCGGCGGTTCTCGACGACGATCCGTCCGCCGACCACGACCGTCTCGACATCCGACGCCTTGCCGCAGTAAACCACATTCGACACGACGTTGTGAACGGGCTGCAAATGGGGTTTCTGCATATCCACGACGATCACGTCGGCCAGCGCACCCTCGCGGATCACCCCCAGCTCACCGTCGGCACAGCCCATCGCCCGGGCGCCGTTGGCCGTCGCCAGCCGCAGGGTCTCGTAAGCCGGAAGCGCCACGGGATCGCCCGTCGCGGATTTTTGCAGGAAAGCCGCCGTGCGGAGCTCCTCGAACATGTCGAGGTCGTTGTTCGAGCAGGTTCCGTCGGTGCCGATCGTCACGAGCGCACCCGCGGCCCGCAACTTCTCGACGGGAGCCACGCCGCTCGATATCTTCATGTTGCTCTGCGGATTGTGCGACACGGTGACGCCCCGCGCGGCGAGGGTCTCGATGTCGCTGTCGGTCACATGGACGCAGTGGGCGCCGATCGTCTTCGGGCCCAGCAGTCCCAACTGGTCAAGGTGTTCGACGGAGGTCTGTCCGTATTTCTCGCGCACGATGCGCACCTCGTCCTGCGTCTCCGAAATGTGGGTCATCAGGTGCAGGCCGTGTTTGTCGGCCAGCTCCTTGCCGCGCAGGAGGTTTTCGGGCGAGACGGTATAGGGCGAATGGGGCGCCACGGCGATCCGCACCCGGCCGGAACCGGCGGCGGCCAGCCGCACGGCCTCCTCGGCCTGCGGCAGCACCTCGTCGATGTTCGTATCGAAATAGTTGCAGCCCAGCAGGGCCCGGATGCCCAGCCGTTCGGCCACCTCCACGCAGCGGTTCTCGAAATAGTACATGTCGACGAACGAAGTCACGCCGCCCAACAGCATTTCGACGATGCCCAGCGTCATGCCCAGCTTCACGTCGTCCGGGGTCTGGTGCGCCTCGAAAGGCCAGATATAGTCGTGGAGCCACGCCATCAGCGAAATGTCGTCGGCATAGCTGCGCTGCAGGGTCATGGCCGCGTGGCAGTGGGTGTTCACCAGCCCCGGCATGAGGAGTTTGCCCCGGCAGTCGATCTCCCGGAGCCCGGGATGCGCCGCGCGGAACGCCGCAGCATCCGCCTCCGAGGCTGTCACCAGCGCGATGCGGTCGCCGTCTATGCCCACCGCACCCGTAAAGGTCCGGGATTCGTCGCCGGAAGCCGTCATCGGCAGCACCGTCGCGTTTGAAAAGAGTATAGCCATATTTCGGTCCATTATGTCATCCGGCCCTGAATTGCTCCCTTGTTTCAAGTCCCCGCCAAGGCGGGGGTTTGGGGGTGGGTCAAACCTGCAAACGACGCCGGAGGCGGCGAAAACGGCGGTCGACAGCGTTTCAGGATATCAATGACTCGTTACATTCTTACTTGTATTTCACCTTCACCTTATCGGTCTTGATCTTGCCGCGCTGGGGCTTGTCGATGGAGTTGCCCTGCACGGTAATCACGTCGCGGCCGTCCACCGAGTTGGAATAGACCTGAATCACCTTGTTGAAGGCTCCCGGCTCGCTCTTGTGGGGTTCGTACACAATGCGGATCACCCCCGAATCGGCGGGCGCGACGGGGCGCTTCGAGAACGACGCGCCGAGACACGAGCACGAGGTGATGACACGCACGATGACCAGCGGTGCCGTACCGTCGTTGACGAACTTGAATTCGTGCACCAGATCGCCGCCCTTGCGCGGCACGTCGCCGAAATCGTAGGTCGGGTTGTCCATCTTCAGGTGCGCCCCTTTTGCAGGCTTTCCGGCGTGTGCCGCTCCGAAAAGCAGGCAGGCCGAAAGAATTAACAGGATATATCGCATAGCCAAAATTTGTATTTATCCAATATCATACCAAGCGTCCGAAACGCCGGCTCTTAACCGGGCGGGGAACCGGGTAAAAAACGAACACTGCCCAAGACGCCCTTAAAACGGGCTTCTTAAGCCCGCTATTCCATGCGGAAAATATACGTTATCGTGCCGCCCTGCACCGTCGCGCGGCTCTCGGTGAAACGCGCCTTGCGGGCCGCGGCTTTCGCCGCCTCGATCAGCTCGGCGGCATCCGTCGTGGAGCCTTTCGGCTCGTAGGAGGCGCCCGTCACCCGCCCCGCGGCATCGACCGTCACACGGATAACGACCTTGCCGCCCTTCTCGCCGGGATACGACGGTTTGGGCAGGTTGCCCACCAGTCCGCGCCCTTTCAACCCCTGATCCAACTGGTCCAGCCCGTCGGGGTTGAGCCCCGGCCCGGTGCCGCTGGCCTTGTCCTCGCCCTCGGGAGCGCGGGGATTGCCCGCATTGTCGGGTTCGTCCGCCCCGCCCTTGTTCATCTTGAACAGCGCCTTGGGGTTGGGCGTCTGGGTTACCTCGTCCTTGCCGGCGACCTGCGACGTCTGCTCC
The DNA here is from genome assembly GCF_900083545.1 of Alistipes provencensis. Lineage (NCBI taxonomy): Bacteria > Pseudomonadati > Bacteroidota > Bacteroidia > Bacteroidales > Rikenellaceae > Alistipes > Alistipes provencensis. The sequence continues at coordinate 3,736,331 of NZ_LT559262.1, forward strand.
ACGGGAGCGGCGACGTCGTGCACGCGCGGCTCGTTGGCGACCTTCACGGGCGGCTTCGGCGGCTCGGGAACGGGCGGCTCGGTGAAGTCGACGAGGATCGTGTCGCCGGGTTTCTCCACCACCCGCGAAACGTCGAACGACACCAGCACGAACGAGCCGGCCAGCAGCACGCAGTAGACTGCCGCCGCGATCATCGCCCATCGTCGGGGATTTTTATTATCGGGATCGTAATAATACATAACAGAATCTTACCTAAATTATCGACCGCATGTTCGGCTCGGATGCTCCTTCCCACGGCGTTCCGCCGTGTTTACAAATCTGACCCCACCCCAAACCCCTCCCTCGGGAGGGGCTTGTCGCACGCGGCGGCAAGTACGCCCTAATTCGGCGTGGTCGCCAGTATCAACTTATAATTATTGTCCTTGGCGATGTTCATGACCTTGACCACCTCGTCCACCGCAACCGTCTTGTCGCAGTGGAGCGACACCGTGGCGTCCTTCTGGCCGTCGAGGCGCGCCTTCAGCGCCCGCTCCACACCCTCGATGCCCTGCACCTTCTGCAACTCGACGTAGTAGTTGTACGACGGGCCGCTCTGCTGGATCGACACCGTGGTCATCGCCTTGTCCTTCAACTGGTTCGAACTCTTCGGAAGCATCAGTTTCAGGGCGTTGGGGTTGATGAGTGTCGTAGCGATCAGCAGGAACAGCAGCAGCAGGAACATCAGGTCGGTCATCGACGAGGCCGAGAACGATTTATCGACTTTCGATCCGTGTTTGATTGCCATAATGCGTTATTTTTGAACGGGTTGATTCAGGATGTCCATGAATGCGATCGAGTTGGCCTCCATCTGGAACACCAGCTTCTCGATGCGCGCCACGAGGTAGTTGTAGCCGAAATAGGCCGGGATGCCGACGATCAGACCCATCACGGTGGTCACCATCGCCACATACATACCGCTCGACAGCAGTCCCAGATCGACCGTACCGCCCGCGGCGGACATGTCCATGAAGGTCTGCACCATACCCAACACCGTGCCGAGGAAACCGATCATCGGGGCGCCGCCGGCGATCGTGGCCAGAAACGGCAGGCCGTTCTCCAATTTCGAGACCTCGAGGTTGGCGACGTTCTCGATGGCGGTCTGCACGTCGCTCATCGGGCGTCCGATGCGCTCGATACCCTTCTCGATCATGCGTGCGATCGGCGTGTCGGTCTTTTTGCAGAGGTTCACGGCCGTCGATATCTTGCCGTCGGAGATGTAGTCGCGGATGCGGTTCATGAAGTTCATGTCCAGCACCGACGCCCTGCGGATGGCCATGAAGCGCTCCACGAAGATGAAGATCGTCACGCCGCCCAGCGCCAGCAGCGGCCACATCAGCCAGCCGCCTTTGGTAAACAGGGTCCACAAGCCCATGCGGGTCTCCTCACTAACGGCCACCGCCTCGGCGGCCTGCAAAAAAGTTGTCATAGTTTCTAAACGTTTATTTAAAATTTGTTGTCTGTCTCGTTGCTTCGACCGCTCAATTCCCGCGGCGTACCGCCGCGTTTACAAATTGGACCCACCCCCAAACCCCCGCCTTGGCGGGGGCTTGTCGCATCGCGACCGGGATTTTGTCCGAAATTATGCCCGATTTTTAATTTTTCATCCTTAATTACAAATTCACAATTCATTCATCCTCTTTACCTTTAACGTATCCGAACGGCGAAAGCGTATCCGCGGGCTCCTGCCGGCGGTTCTTTTCCGCCTCTTCGGCCGCTTTTTCAGCCGCGCGGGTCGTGCGGCGCGCCATGCGCCGGGCCTTGCGTTTCTTGTTGGTGAAACGCTCCCGGATGCGGTCGCGCAGGTCGCGCAGGTTGTTGAAGTCCTCCTTGAAGTAGACGCCGATGCCGGTCTCCTGCAAGCCCTGATTTTCGTCGAAACGGTCGATGGTCTGCGTAAAGGCTTTCAGTTTGAGCGTCCCGGCGCGGTCGATCAGGTAGGTGATGTAGGCCTCGCCCATGAAGTTGGACATCGAATTGTTGTTCACAGCCGCCTGCTTGTTGTCGATCAGGTAGTTGCCCTCGACCTCGACGAACAGGCGGTTGTTGATCAGGCTCTTCGAAAGCCCGAAGTCCACCTCGTCGCTCGTCAGCTCCGACTTGGGCCGGTAGCGGATCACCACGTTGTAGTCCGACGACGAGAGCCAGTTGCTCACCATGTTCGACACGAACTCCAGTCCCGTGGCCGCCGACACCGAACTGCCGATGTTGGCGTTGGCCTGCGAGGAGTTCTCGGACATGAAACTGTTGAACAGCAGGAGGTAGAGGAACTGCGTGTCGACCGTCTCGGGGGTCGAGAGGGCGTTGGTGACCAGCGTCTGGGTCTCGGGATCGGAGCCGGGCACCCGCACGTCGAAGCCGATCGAGGGGTTCGACAGCCGGTCGCCGAGGTGGATGATACACTCCACGGGCACCGAGCGGTCGCCGCCGAGGTTTTCCGACGTGCCCTGCAGCAACGGTTGCAGCGAGGCCTTGAGCTTGTAGACGGCGTCGATGTCCAGCAGGGCGTTCATCGGCGACCCGGTCCACTGGATCGACGAGCCGCTCTCGATGGTGAAGCGTTTGTTGATGATCTGTTGCAGCGAGAGCATGAAACTGCCCTCGGAGATGGTGTAGTCGCCGTAAATCTCGAAGATGTTCGCCCGGGGGTTGATCGCGAGGTTCAGGGTCCCCTCGCCGCGCCCCTTCACCGTGTTGCCCGCCACGTCGATCTCGACCTCGGCATCGGGCCGTACGTCGAGCGCCATGGTGATGTTCATCTGGTTCGAAGCGTCGGCACGCTGGCGGTGTTTGCGTTCGAAGAGGAGTTTTTTGCGCGCCACGTTGTCGAGCGTGTCGGTCTTCTCAGGCTGGACGAAGACCACGAAATCGGCATTCGAAATATTCGACTTGCTCGACAGCGGCAGCACGAACGACGAATTGCCGTCGGTCGAGGCCGCGATGTCCATCTTAACGGCCCTCTTGTCGCCCGAGATGCGGGCCGAACCCGTGGCGTAGACCTTCCCGTAGAAAGCGTCGTTGTCGTCGGCGTCGGTATCCAGCACGAGCATCTGCTGCGGGGCCACCCGCACGTCGTAGGAGATGTTCGACAGGTGCTGAAGGCTCATGTCGAAGTCGAAGCGCCCGCGGTGACCCTGAGGGTCGAACACCGCGACGTTCGAAGCCTTGAAACGGTTGTTCTTCACCGACAGCACCGCTTCGGGCATCGAGTAGGCAACCTGCGTGAAATCGACCTTGGTCCTGAGCCCCGAAACATGTATCTCGCCCGCGAGTTCGGCTTCGCGGCGCTGTCCCTGCAGGACGAGGTCGGCCGACGCGACGCCCTCGGTCGAGGAGATCACCCCCGTCAGGATCGGGTCGAGCAGCCCCATGTCGAGGCTGTCGATGTCCACCCGGGCGTAGTAGCGCATCTGGTCCGGGGCGTAGAAGCCGCGCACGAGCGTGTCGCGCTTGAGGCGGTCGACCACCGTCACGCCGGCCCGGTTGCGGGCGAAGTCCCAGCGCGACGCCAGACGCATCGGCGGCGCGGGGATGTCGTTGACCTCGACGCTGTCGAAGAGGATGTCGGCCGAAATCTCGCCGCCCCGCAGCACCGACTTCATCTGCGCCGAGCCGTTCGTGCGGCCCTCGATGACGTAACCCATGCGTTCGGCGACCTGCGTGAAGGGCGACAGGTCGAAATTGCGCAGCGAGAGGGTCACCGAATCGGCACGGCTGCGCGAGGCGATGCCGTTGAGCAGCAGCTCCTGTTCGCGGTTCATCACGAAGAACTTGTCGATGACGATCCGCGCCGTGTCGATCAGTATCTTATGGGCGTATATCTGCCACGTCTTGTCGCCGCGGGTGATGTGCGAAGGAAGGATGCGCAGGTCCACCACGCGACCGTTGGGGCCGTGTTCGTCGACCACCGCGGAGCGGAATCCCACGAGTCCCGAAACCCGGCGCATCGTGTCGTTGAAACCCGCCGAGAGCTGCACGCGGCCCTGCCGGGCGCCGCCCGTCAGCGAGAGGCGCGGCAGATGCAGCACCCCGGCATAGAGGTCCTCGGCCGAGGCGTAGACCGCCAGCGAGTCGCCGCGGTTCGAGGCGTTGACCGAGAGGCGCGTGGCCAGCATCCGCCGGCGTTCGATATACTCCGACGAGGCTTTGAGCGAGAGCTGGTCGCTGGCCGGGTTGAACAGCAGTTGGAGCGACGATCCGTCGGCCACCTGCAAACCCGCAGAAACGGCGTCGGCCACGGGGTTGAAATTGCGGATATTGACCGAGAGCAGCGAGAAATCGTTCGCCACGGCGGCCTTGCGCTCCGAAGGCCCCGCTTCGGGCGGGGCTTCGCGCAGCATCGGGAGGTATTTCCACGCGCTGCGGCGCAGGTATTCGAACACCGTGCGGTAGCTGGTCTTCGACCGGAACGTGGCGTCGGCGAAATCCGAGCGCAGTTCCACCAGCTTGCTCCGCTCGGAGTTCTCGCCCGTGACGGTCATGTTCGAAGCCTCGATCTCCTTGTCGTTGTATCTGTAACGGGCGCCGGTCACCTGAATGCGGCCGTTCAGGTCGTCGAGCGAACGCCCTCCGGCGTTGGCCACGATGTGGGCCGACAACTGCGACACCGAGTCGCGGCGGTTGATGTGCAGCCGCGCCAGATCGGCATGCCGCAAATCCATCGTGAAGTCGTAGCGCGGCACCGAGTCGTTGAAATCCACCAGCCCGAAGAAATCGAAATCGAGGTTGGGGTCGCGGGCCGTGACACGGCCGTCGAACTCCCGGTTGCGCAGGCGGCCGTCCAGCCGCAGCGAGTCGTAGACATAGCCGTTGAAGCCCAACTGGGTGACGTTGCCCGCGATATTGGCGTCGGCGACACCCTTGCCGATCACGCCGTCGACATAGGCCGTGAGCGTGGCGTTGCCCAGCAGGTCGCGGCGGTCCAACAGCTCGCCCAGCCGCAGGTTGCGCGTCTCGACATCGCCCCGCACGCTGCTCAGGCCCTTTTTCAGCGGCGACATCCGCAGGTTGCAGGCGATGTCGCCCACCTCGGTGGCGGCGCCCAACTGCATGTCGAACGACGCGAGTTTTCCCTTGAAGCGGGCATTGAGGTCGACGCTGCCCGAGTTGCCGAGTATCCCGACCAGCTTGTCCGAGAGTTTGCGCCCGGCGATGCCGAGAGCCAGCCCGTCGACCGCCTCGGCCGAGGAGTGCAGGCGAGGCACCGAGAGGTCGAACCATGTGTCGCGGATGTCCGGCAAACCCTTCACCACGGCGTCGGCCACGAGCGTCGTGCCCTCGCCGACGTGCATGCTCCGGACCTTGGCCGTGAAATCCGACACCACACCCGCGACCTCGACGTCGATGTTGCTGAAATCCACATGCCAGTCGCGCAGCTTGGGGGCGAACCAAGCGATGTCGTCGGTCGAGACCGACGTGTTGCGCAGCGCGGCCTCGATGCGCACCTGCCCGAGGAAATCCTTGTACTCGGCCCACGAGTTGCCCACGAGCGAGATGTAGGGAATCCGGATGTTCGAACGCGCGGTGACGATCGAGGCGTCCTCGAAACCCAGACACCCCTGCGTCATGTAGAACCGCCCCGCGAGGTGGTCCAGCACGAAGCCGCTGCGCTCACGGGCCGTCAGGGCCGCAATGGTGGTGTAGATGGCCGACCCGTCGATGACGAAGTCGTCCACGCGGGCCGTCAGGCCGTAGAGGTGCATGTGCGAGAAGTCGATGCCGTAGTCGGGGGCGACGCTGTCGATCCGCTCGAGACAGAGGTCCATGTTCTCGATCGAGGCCCGTTTGAGCGAGAGCCTGAAGTTGCCCTTTTTGGGTTTGTCGGGGTCGGATATGCGGCTGACGATCTGCTTGATGTTCATCTCCCCGTCGGGCATCTGCCGCAGGTAGAGCTTGGCGTCGGCGATCTCGCCGCGGCTGAACGCCAGTCCCCCGCCGAAGATGCCGAAACCCGTGACATAGGCATCCAGCTTCCCGACGTAGAGCAGCGTGTCGCGCCCGTAATCCTCGACATAGAAGCCCTTGACCTTGATTTTCGAAAAGATGCCGATGTCCACGCGGTCGATCGACACGGTGGTCTCCAGCTTGCGCGAAACGACCTCCGCGGCCTTGTGGACCACGAAGTTCTGCACGGCGGGAATGTCGAGCAGCAGCGAGAGGAAAACGGGAAGAATTATCAGCAACAAAACCGCCGCCGAGAACACCTTTCCCAATATTTTTATACCTTTGCGCATCGGGACATCGTTATAACCTGCAAATTTAGCGAAAATAGTTAAAAAACAATTATAAATCCGGATGGATATTACAATTCTCGGCATCGAATCTTCGTGCGACGACACCTCGGCGGCCGTGCTGCGCAACAACGTGCTGCTGTCGAACGTCATCGCCTCCCAAGCCGTGCATGTCAAATACGGCGGCGTGATCCCCGAACTGGCCTCACGGGCCCATCAGCAGAACATCATCCCCGTCGTGGACACGGCGCTCCGGGAGGCCGGGATCGACGCTTCGCAACTGGACGCCATCGCCTTCACGCGCGGCCCCGGACTGGTCGGTTCGCTGCTGGTGGGCGTGTCGTTCACCAAGGGGCTTTCGCTGGCCCGCAACATCCCGATGGTCGAGGTCAACCACCTGCAGGGACACATCCTCTCGCACTTCATCGACCTGCCCGACCGCGCACTGCCCCACCCCGCGTTCCCGTTCCTGTGCCTGCTGGTCAGCGGCGGCCACACGCAGATCGTGCGCGTGGACTCCCCCTTGGAAATGGAGATCATCGGCACGACGATCGACGACGCCGCGGGCGAAGCTTTCGACAAGTGCGCCAAGGTGATGGGGCTCCCCTACCCGGGCGGCCCGGTGATCGACCGTCTGGCCAAGGAGGGCGACCCCAAGGCGTTCCGCTTCGCACGTCCCCGCGTCGAGGGCTACGACTATTCGTTCTCGGGGTTGAAAACCTCGTTCCTCTACACGCTGCGCGACGCCGTGGCCGCGGACCCCGATTTCATCGAGCGGCACAAGGCCGACCTCTGCGCCTCGCTGCAATCCACCATCGTCGAGATCCTGCTGGACAAGCTCGTCCGCGCCTCGAAGGAGACCGGCATCCGCGACATCGCCATTGCAGGCGGCGTCTCGGCCAATTCGGGCCTCCGCAACGGCGTCGCCGAAGCGGGCCGCCGCCGGGGTTGGCGAACCTTCATCCCGGAGTTCAAGTTCACGACCGACAACGCCGCGATGATCGCCATGGCGGGGTACTACCGCTACCGCGAGAACGAATTCGCCGCCCTCGACGTCTCGCCCGTGGCGCGGCTCGAGGAGCTCTGACGCTCAAACCACCCGCCGTTTCAGCGCGGATAAACAGTAGTCCGCGTTCATTTGCGAAAGAGCCTTTTTTATCCCCCAAAACGTCCGGATGCGCAGGCATTCGGATTTTTTTGTCTATATTTGCATTACGTCCGCAATAGCGGGCCGCTTGACAGTGTTGGAAATCTGGTAAATTTTATTGACCCTGTTAAGCACATATTCCTGCTGTTACGGCGCGCCTGCGCCGGGACTGGCATGGGATATGATCCTACGTCACAACGGCGCGGGCTATATGTGCTTATTTTGGTCAAGGGTTTACCAGAACCTCCAACGGAAATAATGCAACAGTAGTCCGCGTTCGTTTTCGGGTATCATCGGACGGGCGCGGAGGGAATATGACCGCAAAATCGACACGACGCCATGAGCATGACAAAGGAACCCACCCGCGAACGCAACCTCGAAGACTGGAAACGCCTCGAACAGATCATCGACGAATCGGGGCTTTCGGTCAACGCCTTCGCCCGCCGTATCGGACTGCCGCGGGGCGAGAACCTCTACCAGATCCGGCGCGGCAACAACGGCATCAGCCGCGACTTGGCCCTGCGTATCCACGCCTGTTTTCCGCAATACGGCATCGGCTGGATAATCACCGGGGAGAAGGACACGCCGCCCGTCCTCCACGCGCCCTACCCCGGCTGGCTATGAAAAACCCTCCCGGCCATGGGGTCGGGAGGGTTTTTCGTTTCGTTTCGGCAGTGACTATTTCACACCGAATAGTTTGTCTTTCAAGGAGAATGCTTCATATTCGGCCCGCAGCGAGGCCATCAGGTCCCGCACCGACTGGATCTTATCGGCCCGCCAAGCGTTCGCACCGCAGAAGGCGTAGCCGTTGCGGAGCTTGCCCTTGAAAGCGTTGTAGAGCGCCAGCATGATGCAATAGGGGCTGTGCGTCACGTCGCAGGTCTTGATGCAGTCGAACGGGCAGTTCTTCGGGCGTTTCAGCCCCTCTTTCACCCGGTCGAGGAACGAGTTGTGGATGGCCCGGCCCGGCATGCCGACGGGGCTCTGGATGATCTCGATATCCTCCTCGTGAGCCTCGATGTAGCTCTGCTTGAAAGCCGGATCGGCATCGCACTCCTCGGTGGTGACGAAGCGCGTACCCATCTGGACGCCGTCGGCGCCCAGCTCCATGATGCGATAGATGTCCTCGCCCGTGTAGATGCCGCCGCCGGCGATCACCGGAATGCGGCAGTCGTGCTCACGCTCGAAAGCGCGGACCTCGGCGACGATCTCCGGGACGAGCGTCTCGAGCGAGTAGTGCTCGTCGGTGATCTGGTCGGCCTTGTAACCCAAGTGGCCGCCCGCCTTGGGGCCCTCGACGACGATGGCGTCGGGAATATACTTGTACTCCGCGAACCATTTCTGGCACAGCACCTTCGCGGCGCGTGCCGACGAAACGATCGGGGCCAGCTTGGTCTTGGCCCCCTCGGTCAGGAACGACGGCAGGTTGAGCGGCAGCCCGGCGCCCGAGAAGATGATGTCGGCTTTCTCGGCGATGGCGGTCTTCACCATGTCGGCGAAGTTCGACATGGCGACCATGACGTTGACGCCGATGATGCCGCGCGTGGCTTCGCGGGCCTTGCGGAGCTCCTCTTTCAGCCCCCAGACCGAGGCCGCGCGGTAGTCCTTCGAATAGTTGTTATAGATCACCCCGAGGCCCGCCGACGAGATAACGCCGACGCCGCCCTGATTGGCCACGGCCGAAGCCAGACCCGCGAGGGATACGCCTACGCCCATGCCGCCCTGAACGACGGGCATCGAGGCGCATAAATTTCCGATTTTCAGTGATTTCATTCCGTTTATTGTCAAAATTCGGTTATATAACCGGGGAACAAGGTACGGAAAATCGGGTCGGTTGGTTCCGCACGGGAACATATTTAACGCAGGCTTAACGCAGGACGGGGTCCGGACGGCATCGGTTCGCCCCCGCGCTTCCCATCCGGCGGGGCGCCCCGCCGTCTGCCGCTCACAGAAACCGCACGCCCCGGACCCGCTTTTGGCCCCGGCCCGCGGCCTCGCGTTCGACGATGCCCGTCACCACGTCGGCGGCGTCGTGCCAGCGGTTGGCGCGGAATTTCCGGCGGTAGGTCGTCAGGTGAGCGTACAGCTCGGGCCAGCGGAGGTTCCAGCCCCGGGGCCAGCGCACGAGGTGCAGGGCCGTGGCCGAGTTGGAGAGGATGCGGGCCTCCTTGTTGGCGCTCTGGTGAAACCACTCGATCCTCACGCCCGGCGCCAGCGCCTGCACCGCCCGGGCGAAGCCGCGGCCGCCGTTGTTGCTCTCGATGGCCGCCTGCCGCGTGTCGGAGCGCACGAGCATATCCCCCACCAGCGGTTCGGTCGTCTCCATCGGTTCGCGCGAGTAGACCGCATCGGTGACATAGATCACCCCGTCGGCGTCGACGGCATAGCAGAGCGAGCAGAGGTAGTCGTCGCCCGTGTCGGCCGTATCGGTGTAGTTGGCGCGGCGGACGATCTCGCGGGGCAGGTCGTCGTACTCGGCGAAATTCAGCCCGTACAGCAGTCCTTCGCGGGACGAGGGATGCCCCTGATACATCGCCTCGAACTGCAGAGGGTCCAGCCGCCGCTTGGCGGCCAGCAGCGAAGCGCCGTGCTGCTCCTCCCACAGCGCCTCGCCGGGCTGCCGGGGATCGACCTCCGTAGGCGGGCCGTTTTTCAGGGCCTCGAAATTGAGGTGCAGCCACCTGTCGGCGGACAGACACTCCAACTGCGACCACGCGCGCAGCTCCTCGACCGGTTCGCGGGCCGCGAGGGTGCCGATGAGGTCCTCCTCGTGCCAGCGGGTGAAGACGATCAGTTCACGCGAGGCGTTGTGCATACGAGTCCTCACGACGGAGGTGTACCACTCCCAGCAGTTGCCGCGGATCAGGGGCGAATTGGCCTCAAGCGCGTCTTTATATAAATCGTCCAAAACGAAGCAGTCCACGCGGTTGCCCGTCAGCGACCCCTCGCGCCCGACGGAGAGCAGTCCGCCCCGGCGGCCGATGATCTCGACCTCGTCGGCGGTGCGGATATAGCCCGGAGGTTTGGCCCCCTGCTTGATGGAGGTGTCGGGGAAAAAGGCGGCGTACTCCTGCGATTCGAGGATGCGCTGCACGCGGCGGTTGAACTTCGAGGCCAGCGACCCCGAATAGGAGGCGATGGCGACCCGCAGGTCGGGATCGAGCCCCAGCACATAGGCCGGGAGCAGGGTCGTGGCCCCGACGCTCTTGCCGTGCTGGGGCGGCATGGTGACGATCAGCCGCCGGATGCGTCCTGCGGCAAAGGCCTCCAGCACACGGTAATAGGCCCGGTGGAAGGGTTGCAGTTCGAGAAAGGGATAGACCCCGAGGGCGAAGTCGGCAAAGGCAGGCGGCGCGGCGGCAGGCGGCTTTTCGGAATACGGCACCTCCTCCGGAGACGCCGGCCCGCAGGTCATAAAAACCTCTGCGGAAGGCATTTCCGCAGAGGCAGGTTCGGTTGTTTTAACCATTGTGTAAAATAGTTGGTGAAAGAAAAACCCATGCGCGGCGCCGCGGCGGGCAGGTTTTTTGCGGGTAGCGCTCCGGCGGCAGCGCCGTGCCGGGAAAGGAGGGCCGGAGCGCGGCGGAGCGTCAGAGATACGCCCGCAGCTCGGAGAACGAGAAGTCGTTGAGCACCTCGCCGCCGTCGTCCGTGGTGTGGAACTCCCACCACACGGGCACCAGATCGGCGATCGTGTCCCGGTCGCCTTCGGGCAGGCGCTCGCGCCGCCGGTAGACGATCACCGAGGCCGTCAGCCGGCACTCCGTGTCGCCGAAGGGAAACGTGAGCGAACCCGAAAAGTAACTTCCGCCCCCGACGGCCTCCGCAAGACGCGCGGCCACTTCAAGGTAAAGTTCCGATGAAACCGAATAGATCATTGATTATGAACCGATTTTTTGCAAAAGAATTTGCAGATGAAAATAAATTGTTTAACTTTGCAGCACAAAGATAAGTTCAAATATTGAATCTACAATACAAAAGTACAAATATTTGATATCAATAATTCCAATAAGAAAGCCATGAACGGACGGGTGAAACTGATACGCAAACAACTCGAGATGACGCAAGAACAGCTGGCACAGCGACTTGGCATCGGGAAAGCGGCGCTCTCGATGATCGAGACCGGCAAGGCGGGACTCTCGACCCGCAACCGCAACATACTGGTTCAGGAATTGAACGTCAATCCCGAGTGGCTCGAAACCGGGAAAGGCAACATGTTCAACGCCGAACCCGACCTGACGGCCTACATGCACCGCACGGACAATTCGCTGCCGCTGCAGAGCGTGCCCCTCTACTCGATCGAGGGCACGGCGGGGCTGGTGCCGCTGTTCTCGGACCGGGTGCAGACCAAACCCGTCAATTTCATCCACATCCCCAACCTCCCGAAATGCGACGGGGCCATTTATATCGTCGGGGACTCGATGTACCCGCTGCTGAAAAGCGGCGACATCGTGCTTTACAAACAGTTGCACGACATCGACGACATCTTCTGGGGGGACATGTACCTGCTGTCGATCGACATCGACGGCGAAGAGTATGTGACGGTGAAATACATCCAGAAATCCGACCGCGAGGGCTATGTGAAGCTCGTGAGCCAGAACGTCCACCACGCCGACAAAGAGGTGGAGATCGCACGCATCCGCGCCATCGCGCTCGTAAAGGCAAGTATCAGGATGAACTCCATAAGGTAAGGTACAAGCAAAAGAACGAATAAGTGCCATCGGCACACGACTGAAAAGCAGGAACATGCGTGCAAGCACGGCAATGTTCCTGCTTTTCGGTTGTCCCGCCCGCGGTGTTCGTCCTTTTGCCGCCGCCCGCATGGAAAAGGCGAAGCGGCGCGAAACGAATGTGGAGCGGAGCGAGCCAATTCAACGCGATTTTTTACTGCCGCCGCCGGGATGGAGTCGCCGAAGCGACACGCAATGAAATGAAGCGAAGCGAGGCAATTCCCAAACAACTCCCCCTCTATCCCTCTCCGACCGCCATACTCCCCTCCCGGACAATTATTTCCGATTTTGGTGAACCAATTCCGGATTTTTTCACTATCTTTGCAAGGATGGAATTGGCGAACCAATTTCGAAAATTGAAGCCAAATCCAGCCGGAAAGACCACAATAAACTAAAATTTAGCGACTTATATGAAGACCAATTACGAAATCCGCTATGCGGCACATCCCGAGGATGCGAAAAGCTACGACACGGCGCGCCTGCGCCGCGATTTCCTGATCGAAAAAGTATTCACGGCCGACGAGGTCAACATGGTCTACTCGATGTACGACCGCATGATCGTCGGCGGCGCGATGCCCGTCGCCGAGACACTCAAGCTCGAGGTCATCGACCCGCTGAAGGCTCCGTTCTTCCTGACCCGCCGCGAGATGGGCATTTTCAACGTCGGAGGCCCCGGCGTGGTGAAGGCCGGCGACGCCGTATTCGAACTCGACTACAAGGAGGCCCTCTACCTCGGTTCGGGCGACCGCGAGGTGACGTTCGAAAGCAAGGACGCCAAGAATCCCGCGAAATTCTATTTCAACTCCACGACGGCCCACCGCAACTACCCCGACAAGAAGGTCACGAAGGCCGACGCCGTGGTGGCCCACATGGGTTCGCTCGAGGGTTCGAACGACCGCAACATCAACAAGATGATCGTCAATCAGGTGCTGCCGACCTGCCAGTTGCAGATGGGCATGACCGAGCTGCTGCCCGGCAGCGTGTGGAACACGATGCCCGCGCATGTGCACTCGCGCCGCATGGAGGCCTATTTCTATTTCGAGGTGCCCGAAGAGCACGCCGTATGCCACCTGATGGGCGAGGTCGACGAGACGCGCCATATCTGGATGAAGGGCGATCAGGCCGTGCTGTCGCCCGAATGGTCGATCCACAGCGCCGCCGCGACCCACAACTACACGTTCATCTGGGGCATGGGCGGCGAGAACCTCGACTACGGCGACCAAGATTTTTCGAAAATTACGGATTTAAAGTAACAAATTCAATAAGACAATGGTAAATTTTTCACTGGAAGGTAAGGTAGCGCTCGTGACGGGCGCCTCTTACGGCATCGGATTCGCGCTGGCGACGGCTTTCGCACGTCAGGGCGCAAAGATCGTTTTCAACGACATCAAACAGGAATTGGTAGACAAGGGTCTGGCCGCTTACAAGGCCGAGGGCATCGAGGCCAAAGGCTACGTCTGCGACGTGACCAACGAGGAGCAGGTGAACGCCATGGTGGCGCAGATCGAAAAGGAGGTCGGCGTGGTGGACATCCTCGTCAACAACGCCGGAATCATCAAGCGCATCCCGATGGTCGAAATGACCGCCGCGGAGTTCCGTCAGGTGATCGACATCGACCTCAACGGTCCCTTCATCGTGTCGAAAGCCGTCATCCCCTCGATGATCAAAAAGGGCAAGGGCAAGATCATCAACATCTGCTCGATGATGTCCGAACTGGGCCGCGAGACCGTGTCGGCATACGCCGCAGCCAAGGGCGGCCTGAAGATGCTGACCCGCAACATCGCTTCGGAGTACGGCGAATACAACATCCAGTGCAACGGCATCGGCCCGGGCTACATCGCAACGCCCCAGACCGCGCCGCTGCGCGAGCGTCAGGCCGACGGTTCGCGCCATCCGTTCGACTCGTTCATCGTGGCCAAAACCCCCGCGGCACGCTGGGGAACGCCCGAAGACCTGATGGGTCCCGCCGTATTCCTTGCGTCGGACGCCTCGGATTTCGTCAACGGCCACATTCTCTATGTGGACGGCGGTATTCTGGCCTACATCGGCAAGCAGCCGCAGTAAAAGAACACCCGTATATAAAGAATGCCCCTGCTCGGTGAGCAGGGGCATTTTCGTTTTCGATGCGGAGACTATGCCCACAGCGCCTCGAGACGCTGGGCGACGATCTCGTCCGTGATGTAATCGTCGTATTCCATATAGCGGTCGACCATGCCGTTGGGCGTGAGTTCGATGATGCGGTTGGCGACCGTATTGACAAATTCGTGGTCGTGGGAACTCAGCAGCACATTGCCCTTGAAGTTGATCAGCGAGTTGTTGAACGCCTGAATCGATTCGAGGTCTAGGTGGTTGGTCGGAGAGTCCAGCACGAGCGTATTGGGCTGCTGGATCATCATCTTCGACACCATGCAGCGCACCTTCTCGCCTCCCGAAAGCACGCTGACCTTTTTGTAAATCTCCTCGCCGCTGAAGAGCATCTTGCCCAGATAACCCCGCAGGTACATCTCCGAGGTGTCGGACGAGAACTGCGCCAGCCAGTCGACGATCGAGAGCTGGCTCTCGAAATAGGGGGCGTTATTGAGCGGCAGGTAAGCGTAGTTAATCGTCGTACCCCACTCCACAACGCCCGAATCGGCCTTGTCGTCGCCGACCAGAATGTCGAACAGCGCCGAAACAGCACGCGGGTCGCGTGCGAGGAACGCGATCTTGTCGCCCTTCTCGACCGTGAAGCTGACGTTGCTGAACAGCCGTTCGCCGTTGACGGTCTTGCACAGTTCGTCGACCCCGAGGATCTTCGTGCCGGCCTCGCGTTCGGGCTGGAAGATGATGCCCGGATATTTGCGCATCGAGGGCTTGATCTCCTCGATATTGAGCCGCTCGAGCATCTTCTTGCGCGAGGTCGTCTGCTTCGATTTGGCGACGTTGGCGCTGAACCGCTGGATGAACTCCAACAACTCCTTTTTCTTCTCCTCGGCCTTCTTGTTCTGGTTCTGCTGCTGGCGCAGGGCGAGCTGACTCGACTCGTACCAGAAACTGTAGTTACCCGAGAAAAGGTTGATATCGTTGTAGTCGATGTCGACGGTATGCGTACACACCGAGTCGAGGAAGTGGCGGTCGTGCGAAACGACGAGCACCGTATTTTCGTAATTCGACAGGTAGTTTTCGAGCCATGCGATCGTCGTCCGGTCGAGGTCGTTGGTCGGCTCGTCGAGCAGCAGGTTGTCGGGTTTGCCGAACAGCGCCTGCGCCAGCAGCACGCGCACTTTCTCCTTGGCACTCAGGTCGCTCATCAACTGGTAGTGCAGCGCCTCCTTGACCCCGAGGCTGCTCAGGAGGTTGGCGGCGTCGCTCTCGGCGTTCCAGCCCTGCATCTCCGCAAACTTCTCCTCCAGCTCCCCGGCCCGCAGCCCGTCCTGCTCCGAAAAATCGGGCTTGGCATACAACTCCTCCTTTTCCTTCATCGTGTTCCACAGGGGCTGGTGTCCCATCAGCACCGTGTCGAGGACCGTATATGCGTCGTACTCGAAGTGGTCCTGTTTGAGAACCGACAACCGTTCGCCCGAGCCGAACGCCACGCTGCCCCGCGACGGGGTCACCTCGCCGCTGAGCACTTTGAGGAACGTGGACTTGCCCGCTCCGTTGGCTCCGATCACACCGTAGCAGTTGCCCGGGGTGAATTTGAGGTTGATATCCTTGAAAAGAACCCGTTTTCCGTATTGCACCTCTAAATTTGAAACTGTAATCATCCTTAATAACTGAATTTGACGGCACAAAAGTAGTCCAAAAGAACGAGTATACCGCACCGAAATGAAAAAATCGGCCGGATCGTCGCTTTTCGGCACCAGATACCGGCATCGCATCCGGTCCCGGCATCCCGCATTCGAAGCGTCCGGGCCCGGATCTCGGAAGGCCGGTTTGCGAAAAATTTTAATAACGCATCCGGTTTCAGATACTCCGCCGGACTGGGATTTTCAATAACACCCGGGTGGAAAAGTTTTTATTTGAATTACAAACTGTTAGCATTTCGGGACGGCGCAATTCGACAGTCGGGCGTCAGGGGACCTAAAAAATCGGCCGAAAAAGACCATTTTGACAATTTATTTAATATATTTGCATAATATAGGATGCGGTTGGGCATCGACTGCGAACAAGTTCGCCGCTTTGTCCCCACCTTTCACTATATTATTTATGAAATCGTTGTATTAACCCCTAATCTGAAATCAAAATCATGGAACAAACAAAAGTGCGGGAGTTGCAGGATGTCGTGATACGCTTCTCGGGCGATTCGGGCGACGGAATGCAGCTTACGGGCACGCTCTTTTCCGACACTTCGGCGCTGCTGGGGAACGGCATCTCGACCTTCCCCGACTACCCGGCCGAAATCCGCGCCCCGCAGGGAACCGTGGCGGGCGTCTCGGGATTCCAGGTACATTTCGGCGACCACCGTGAGCTCAACCCCGGCGATTACTGCGACGTGCTGGTGGCCATGAACCCCGCGGCGCTCAAGGCCAACCGCAAGTGGCTCAAGGCCGGTGCCACGGTCATCCTCGACGGAGACTCGCTCACCGAGGAGCATCTCAAAAAGGCGGGGTTCGCAACGCTGGACCCGCTGGAGGAGCTCAAGCTCGACGAGTACAACGTCGTGATCCCCGACATTACGTCCATGACACGCGAGGCGCTCAAAGAGACCGGACTCGACAACAAGGCGGTGGTCAAGTGCAAGAACATGTTCGCACTGGGCATCTGCTTCTGGCTGTTCGACCGTCCGGAAGATTACGCCCTCAAATACCTCGACGGCAAGTTCGCCAAGAAGAACCCCGCCGTGGCCGAGGCCAACAAACTGGCCATCGCCGCAGGTTATAACTACGCGGCCAACACCCACCAGTTCGCCAACAACTACACCGTGGCCCCGGCTCCCCGCGAAAAGGGCACCTACCGCTCGATCAACGGCAACGTCGCCACGGCATGGGGACTGTGCGCCGCCGCCGAGAAGGCCGGACTGCCGCTCTTCTGCGGTTCGTACCCCATCACCCCGGCGACGGTGATCCTCGAGGAGCTGGCCAAGCGCAAGGACCTCGGCGTGAAGACCGTGCAGGCCGAGGACGAGATCGCGGGCATCTGCACCGCCATCGGAGCCGCCTTTGCGGGTAACTTCGCCGTGACGACCACCTCGGGACCGGGCCTGTCGCTCAAGAGCGAGGCGCTGGGTCTGGCCGTGATGACCGAACTGCCGCTCGTGGTGGTGGACGTACAGCGCGGAGGACCCTCGACGGGACTCCCGACCAAGACCGAACAGAGTGACTTGGCGCAGGCGCTCTACGGCCGCAACGGCGAATGCCCGGTGATCGTCGTGGCCGCATCGTCGCCCAGCGACTGCTTCCACTACGCATTCGAGGCCGGACGCCTCGCCATGGAGCACATGACGCCCGTCATCCTGCTCACCGACGGATTCATCGCCAACGGTTCGGAGCCGTGGCGCATCCCGCAGATGAAGGACTACCCCGCCATCCAGCCCCCGATCGTCGACAAAGCTCCCGAAGGCGGATTCATGCCTTATGTGCGCAACGAGAAACTGGCCCGCGGCTGGGCGTTCCCCGGCAAGGTGGGACTGGAGCACCGCGTGGGCGGACTGGAGAAGGACTGCGTGAAGGGCTGTATCTCGCACGACCCGGCCAACCACCAGAAGATGACGCACGCACGCGCCGAGAAGGTGGCCAAAGCCGCCGAGGACATTCCGGCCCAGACCGTTTACGGCGAGGCCGAGGGCGACCTGCTGGTCGTAGGCTGGGGCGGCACGCGCGGCCATCTGCAAAATGCCGTGGACGAGATGCGCAAAGAGGGCAAGAAGGTTTCGCTGTGCCATTTCAACTACATCAACCCGCTGCCGAAGGGCGTGCGCGGGATTTTTGCGAAATTCCGGAAGATCGTCGTCTGCGAGCTGAACGAAGGCCAGTTCGCCAACTACCTGCGCCAGAACTTCCAAGAGTTCCCCTACGACCAGTACAACAAGTGCGAGGGACTGCCCTTCACGGTTGTAGAGCTTAAAAAGAAATTCGAATCCTTACTGAAGTAACCATGGCAGACTACAAATACACCCCTGCGGATTTCAAGAGCGACCAAGAGGTACGCTGGTGCCCCGGATGCGGCGACCACGCCATTCTGAACGCCGTACAGCGCGCGCTGCCCGAGATTGCCGACGCGCTCGACACCCCACACAACCTGTTCACGTTCGTCTCGGGCATCGGCTGCTCGTCGCGTTTCATCTACTACATGAAGACCTACGGATTCCACTCCGTGCACGGACGCGCCAACGCCGTGGCGACGGGCGTCAAGACCGCCAACCCGCGCCTCTCGGTGTGGGTCACCACAGGCGACGGCGACTCGCTGGCCATCGGCGGCAACCACTTCATCCACGCCATCCGCCGCAATGTGGACCTGAACGTCATCCTGTTCAACAACGAGATCTACGGCCTCACCAAAGGCCAGTACTCCCCCACCTCGAAGCTGGGCAAGATCACCAAGACCTCGCCTTACGGCACGGTCGAGAAGCCGTTCAACCCCGGCGAACTGGTGATCGGCGCCAAAGGCACGTTCTTCGCCCGTTCGATCGACATGGAGGTCCAACTTTCGAAGGAATGCATGGTCGCCGCCGCCAAGCACAAGGGCATGTCGGTGATCGAGGTCTTGCAGAACTGCGTGATCTTCAACGACAAGACCCACTACGACTTCGCCGCCGACAAGGCCACGCGCGCCGAGCGCACCGTAACGCTGCGCCACGGCGAGAAGATGCTCTTCGGCGCCAACCGGGAGAAGGGCATCGTGTTCGAGAACATGAAGTTGAAGGTGGTGACCGTGGGTCAGGACGGCTATACGCTGGACGACGTGCTGACGCACGACGCCCACGAACGCGACACGACGCTGCACTCGATGCTGGCAGCCATGAAGTACCCCGACTATCCGGTCGCCGTAGGTGTGATCCGCGAGGTCGAGGACGACTCGGTCTACGACCTCGCGGTGGAGCGTCAGGTCGAGGAGGTGAAAGCCGCGAGCAAGATTCACTGTGTGGACGACCTGCTGCGTTCGGGCTCCACATGGGAGGTGGAATAATCTGTTTTTCCACAGCTGAAACACCTCGGGACGCTGAAAAATATTTTTCAGCGTCTCTTTTTTTGCTCCGGATTTTGCAGAATAAAAAAATCCGATTATCTTTGCAACCGCAATGGGGGATTAGCTCAGTTGGCTAGAGCGCTTGCATGGCATGCAAGAGGTCACGAGTTCGACTCTCGTATTCTCCACAAAAAGAGACCGTCACGATGTGACGGTCTCTTTTTTCGGTTTTGGCGGTCACTCCGTAACCGGGATATTGCCGGCCGCAGATGCCCGCCCACGAAGCACAGGCGCTTGATGTTGCCGAGGTTGACACACCGCCCGGCATACCCGGCCAGCCGCCGGGCTAAAGTTCCCGGGCTCTCGGGGACCGCGTGTGCAACGCCGTGCTGAAAAAGAGCTCGACGTTCGCGGAAAATAAATCGGACGGCCCCGCGGCAGACGGATTATTTTCGTATATTTGGTGTCGTAACGACTCGTTCGGCTCGATGTCGAACCTGATAAATAGAGCTCCAAATACAGGCGTCACTTATCATGATACCGAAGAAAATTCATTGTTGCTGGCTGGGGGGGGGAATTATCCTCCCAAAATACAGGAGTGCATCGAATCTTGGCGGCGGGTGCTGCCCGATTACGAAATCATCGTCTGGGATACGAGCCGATTCGATGTCCGTTCGGTACCGTGGGTCCGGAGAGCTTTCAGGCTCAAGAAATATGCCTTTGCGGCCGACTATATCCGCCACTACGCGCTCTACACCGAAGGCGGTATCTATCTGGACATGGATATCGAGGTCCGCAAACCTTTCGACGAACTGCTCACCGCATCGCAGCTCTTTGCCGTGGTCGAGGTCAACGAAGAGGTGCTTGCCCGCAATATCGAGGACGGTCTGCTGGACCGGGAAGGACACCTGCTGACCAGAAAGCCCCGCTATAATCTGGGATTGGGAATCCAATCGGCAGCTTTCGGCAGCGAAGCCGGGCACCCCTATCTCCGCAAATGCCTCGACTGGTACGAAAGTCACCGCTTCCGGGACAACGACGGCCAATCCTACTACGGCAACGTAATCGCCCCCGACATCATGGCTTGGGCAGCCGTCCCCTACGGATTCCGCTACCGCGACGAGGAACAGTCGCTTGCCGACGGAATGCATGTATATCCCTCGCATTATGTGGCCGGATGGCCGGAACGCGCCTGCGACGGCAACTATGCCATACACCACTGTATCGGAAGCTGGCGGATAAAACGCAAAAAATGGTATTCCCGCTGGTGGAAAGGCATGATGCGCCGGTTCGGACTGCACAAATAACCTGCAAAACCATCCGCCGCAGCTCTTCGGTTGCGGCGGATGGTTCGTAACAGGGATTGCGTTACTCAACCTCGCCGAGACGCACTTCGTCTCGATTGCGGGACTTGGCTCGGGCTCTCGCCGAAATGTTTTTTGAAGACCGTGCTGAAATATTTGGCGTCGGAGAAGCCCGCCAGCACCGCCACCTCGGCCACGGAGTGGTCGGCAGACTGCAACAACTCGTAGGCCCGGCGCAGGCGGATGCCGCGGATGAAGTCGCTGGGCGACTGTCCGGCCAGCGCACGCAGTTTTTCGTACATCAGCGTCCGGCTGACAGCCATCTCGCGGCACAGGTCGTTGATCGAAAAGGCGCTGTCGGAGAGGTTCGCGGCCACGACCTCAATACTGCGGCGCAGGAAATCGTTGTCGATGCCGTTGATGGCCGGGGCGACCTCGGAAGCCTCTCCCGGAGATGCCATGCGCTCGACAACGGCATTGCCCTGCTCGCGGATGATGCGGCGGGTCTGCATCAGGTTGTTGAGCTTCATGTGCAGCACGTCGATGCTGAAAGGCTTGGTGATGTAGTCGTTGGCGCCCGATTCGAAACCGCTCAGGATGCTCTCCTGCCGGGTGCAGGCCGTGAGCAGGATGACGAACAGGTGCGACGTGGCGATGTCGCCCTTGAGACGCGCACAGAGTTCGATGCCGGAGATCCCGCCGCCCATCATGACGTCCGAGATCACGATGTCCACGCTGTGCCCGGCGAGGAAGGCCAGCGCCTCCTCGCCCGACGCCACGGCATAGACCTTATAATCCGACGAGAGCGAATAGGAAAGGTAGCTGCGCATGTCGGCGTTGTCCTCGACGACCAGCACGCGGTCCATGCCCTCGCAAAGCTCCTCGCCGCCACCGGGCTCCCCCTCCGGCACCGGGTCCGGGCCTTTCGGAACGGCCACTGCGGCCTCGGCCGGGGCCTCGACGCAGGGCAGCGTCAGCCGGAAGACGGTGCCCTCGCCCTCGCGGCTGTCGAAGGCCAGCGTACCTTTCATGCGGCCCACCAGCCGGCGGGTGATGACCAGCCCCACCCCGCTGCCGATCTCTCCGGTCTGCACGGCGTTCTGCGAACGGTAGAACTTGCGGAAAATATGCTTGCGGTCGCCTTCGGCGATGCCGATGCCCGTGTCGCAGACTTCGAAAACGAGTTTTTTGCCGCTGCGCGACAGCCGCACGGTGACCCGGCCGCCGCGGGGCGTATACTTCACGGCATTCGACAGAAGGTTGTCGAGCACATGGTTGAATTTGTCGAAATCGACCATGACGACGACCCCGTCCGTTCCGTCCTCCAGACAGAGCGTCACCCCCTTGCGGGCGGCCATCGGTTCGAACTCGTCGCATTTCCGGCGCAGGAGCTTCCCGGGGCAGACTGCCGAAGGCACGACCGCCGAGGCCGCGATCTCCATCTTGTGAATATCCAGCAATCCCTGCACCATCGAGAAGAGTTTTTCGCAGTTCTGCCGGGCCAGATCGAGGCAGTAGGCGCCCTGCTCGCTCAGCGTCTCGCGGCTCAGGTCGCGCAGGGGTGCGATCACGAGCGACAGCGGCGTGCGGATGTCGTGGGCGATGTCGATGAACAGCGAGAGTTTCTCGTCCATGTGCCGGCGCTCCTGCCGGCGCTGCCACCAGCGGGCCGCGGCACAGAGCAATGCCAACAGCGCCAGCAGGTAGACGGCCATCGCCGTGCCCGTGGCCCACCACGGCGGCAGGACCCGGAGTCCGATCGCCCGCTCCACCAGCACGGCGCGGCTCTCCTTGTCGATACACCGCACGCGGAAACGATATTCCCCCGGAGGAATGTTCGTGTACTCCGCCCCGCTGTAACTGCCCGCCGGGAGCCACTTCCCGTCGAAGCCCTCGAGGCGATAGGTATAAAGGTATTTGTCCGAATGGTAGAGGTCCAGCGCCGTGAATCCGAACGAGAAGGTGTTCTGGCGGTGGCGCAGGCGGATGTGCTCCACCCGGTCGATCGGAGCCGTCAGCACGCCGGGGGCCGACTGCGCCGTGACGGGTTCGTAGAAGAGCCTAAACTCCGTGAAGCGGAACTCCACCTTCGGGGAGGCCGGGCGGATGACCTGCGGGTCGAAGAGCAGGCATCCGGCGATGCTGCCGAAGGCAATGCGGCCGTCGCGCAGCGTACAGCCCGACGAAAAGACGAACTGGCTGACGGGCGGCTGCCCGATGTTGAACAGCAGACGCCGTTCGCGCGGATCGAAACAGCAGATGCCGCCGTCGGTGCTGATCCAGAGGTTCCCGGCGCGGTCCTGCTGGATGCTGAAGATGAAATTCGACGGCAGGCCGTCCTCCATCGTGAAGTTGCGCACCGTCCCGTCGCCGAGGTCGAAGAGGTTCAGTCCTCCGCCCGAAGTTCCGAACCAGAGTTCGTCGCCGAGCGCGATGCTGTTGTAGATAAAGCTGTTGGAACGCACGCCGTAGTCGTCCGGATCGGCGAACAGGCGGCGGAAAGTGCCGTTGCGGCGGTTCAGCAGGCAGAAGCCCCGTGTGGTGTTGACCATGAGCCGGTCGGCATCGACCCGCACGACGGAGTTGACGCCCCGGATGTCGTAAGCGGTCTGCCCGCCGCCGTGCAGACACGTCAGGCGGTTGTTCAGGCCCCCGAACCAGACATTGCCGTCGTCGTCGACCAGCGAGGCGTAGATGCAGTCGGCCCGGGAGCCGCCCCCGAGCGAACGGACCGACCGCACGACGCGACCGCCCCCGCGTTTGTCGAGCAGATGGACGCCCGTGCTGTATCCGCCGCACCAGACCCGCCCGTCGGTCGTCTCGCAGAGTGTCAGGTAGGTGTTGTCGTCGCGGATGAGCTGGCTCCAGCGGTTCTCGCGCACCCGCCACAGGCTCACGCCGTGGTTGGTGGCAAACCACATGTCGCCGTCGCGGTCCTCCAGCACGGCGTTGACATGATTGTCGCCCAGCGACTGCCCGGGGTCGCCGAAAGGCGTCCGGGAGATCAGGCAGAATTTGTCCGAAACATCGACCAGCGAGATGCCGCCCGTATAGGTGGCCACCCAGACGTGTTCGCCGTCGGGCAGCAGGTCGTAGACGCCGTTGCCCCTGAGCTGGCCGCCGAACTCCTCGTTCTCCGAGAGGTAGCGCGCCGCACGCCGGGCCTGCAGGTCGAGCAGGTAGACGCCGCCGCCGTCGATCCCCGCCAGCAGTTTGTCGCCGCCCATCGGCCGGATCACGCGGATCGGGCTGGCGGGAATGTGCCGCAGCCACGGAGCCCCGGCCTCGCGCCCTGCCGTGAGGTCCCACAACCGCAGTCCCGAACCGAAAGTCCCCGCCCAGAGCAAGCCGCTCCGGCTATCGTAATAGATCGACGTCACGTTGTGCTCCGCCAGTATGCGCTCACCGTCGGAAAGGGGTGTGCCGCCCGACAGCAGGGAAATGCCCTCATTCGTCCCGACGGCCAGATTGTCGTCGGCGAGGGGCACGATGCAGTTGACGTTGTGTCCTGCCAGACGGAGGGAGGTATGTTCCCGGTCGGGCGAGAAGGTCCGGGCGTCGGCTTCGAGAAGCCCCGCGGTCGTGCCGAGCCACAGCCGGCCGGCGGCATCGAAGAAGATGTCGTTGAGCAGCACCCCGGGATCGTAGTCCGGCAGGTTGAGCCGCTGTTCGAAGGAGTCGGACCAAGGGTTGTAGCAGAAGAGTTTGCCGCTGTCGGTAAAGACCCACAGACGCCCCTCGCGGTCGATGCGCAGGGCCGTCTGGTGGCCGTCGCCGTCGGTCAGCAGTTCGGAGCCGACCAGCGGGTAATAGCGTACCGAACGGCCGTCGAAACGGCTCGCACCCGTGCGGGTGACCATCCACACATAGCCGTCGGCGTCTTTGGCCACGTTGAACACGGCCCGCCCGTCGAGCGAACGCAGCGGAGCGGGCGTCGTGCCCCTCGGGACATCGGCGGGAGCCGCGGAAAGCCCCGGAACGAGGCACCCCAGCAGCAGCGCCAACAGCAGGTATCTGAGTCTCTTCATCCGGATTTACGGTCGGAACGGAGCGTCGTTCCGACCGGACAAAGATAGCGCGAATCGGCCGGAAAAGCAAACCGGACTCCCGGAGGAAGGCGTCACTTCACCGTAAAGACGGCACGCCGGAGGTCCTTGTCGCGCGACGAGGAGCCGATCATCACCTCGAAATCGCCCGGCTCCACGCCGTAGTGCATCTTGGCGTCGTAATAGGCCAGTTTGTCGGGGGTCAGCGTGAACTCCACGCGGGTGCTCTCGCCCGGGGCCAAGGTCACGCGGCGGAAATCCCTGAGCTCCTTGACGGGACGCGTCGCCGAGCTGACCTTGTCGCGCAGGTAGAGCTGCACGACCTCCGTTCCGGCCGTGCTGCCCGTATTGGTCAGCGTGACCGAGGCCGTGAGCTGTCCGTCGGGGGCCATCGTGCCGGCCGAAAGCTCCACATCGCCGTATCCGAACGTCGTATAGCTCAGTCCGTAACCGAACTCGTAGAGCGGCGAGCTCTTGCCCGTGGCATAGGGGAACCAGTGGTGGGTGAACTTATGGTTGTAGTAGACGGGAATCTGCCCCGAGTGGCGCGGCACGGAGATGGGCATTTTGCCCGAAGGGTTCACCTTGCCGTAGAGAACCTCGGCGACGGCCTGACCGCCCAGCGATCCGGGTTCCCACGCCTCGATGAGCGCAGCGACGTTCTCCGAAACCCACTCCGTCGAGAGCGGGCGGCCGTTGGTCATCACCACCACGACCGGGATGCCCGTGGCGTGAAGCGCCCGGATGAGCGGCTCCTGCTCGCCGTAGAGCGAGATGTCGTAGCGGTCGCTGTTCTCGCCGCAGGTCTTCTCTTTCCAGTGGTAGCGCAGCGAGTTCTCGCCGACGACCACGATGGCGAGGTCCTTGCCCGCGGCCTGACGCACGGCGCCGCGCACCTGTTCGGGAGTTATGTTCCGGACGTTCCAACCCAAGTCGCAAAGCGTGAACTGCGTTTCGGGGCTCACGGCCTGCAAACCCTCCCAGACGGTCGTGACATTTTCCTCGGGCTGTCTGAAAGCCCAGTCGCCCAGTTGCACCTGATTGTCGGCAAAAGGCCCCGTCACCAGCACACGGCGGTATTTGGCCGGGTCGAGCGGCAGGATGCCGTCGTTCTCCAGCAGCACGATCGACTCGCGTGCGGCATCGAGCGCCGTTGCGCGGTGCTCCTCGCAGAAAAGCGTGCCGCGGGTCTTCTCCTCTCCGACATAGGGGTTTTCGAAGAGCCCCAGCCGGAATTTGGCCGCGAGGATGGGACGCACCGAAGCCTCGATGCGCGACTCCGGAATGACGCCGTCCCGGACCATTTCCAGCACTTCGTAATAGAAATCGGGACCGTGCATGTGCATGTCCATCCCGGCGTCGAGCGTCTGCGAATAGACGTCGCGCAGGGTCGCCCCCGTCGTGTGGTAGTCCTGCATGCGCTCGATATCCATCCAATCGCTCACCACGAAGCCGTCGAAGCCCCATTCGCCGCGCAGGATGTCGGTCAGCAGAAAACGGCTGCCGTGGCAGGGAATGCCGTCGTACTCGTTGTGGGCGGCCATCACCGTATAGATACCCGCCTCGACACACTTTTCGAACGGCGGCAGGAACACCTCGCGCAGCGTGCGCTCCGACATGTCGTTCGGCGCACCGTTGATGCCGTTCACCGGCTGGCTGCCGCCCGCCATGTGCTTGGCGCAGGCGATGACGTAATCCTCACCCGTGAAATCGGCCCCCTGCAATCCCTTCACGGCCGCCACGCCCAACTGCGTCACCAGATAGGGGTCTTCGCCGAACGTGTCGCCGACACGCCCCCAGCGGGCGTCGCGCGCCACCTCGATATTCGGGCCGAAGGTCCACTGCGAACCCGAAGCCCGCATTTCGAGGGCCGTTTCCCGGCCGATTTTCTCGACCAGCGCGGGGTTGAAAGAGGCGGCCTGCCCGATCTCGGTGGGATAGACCGTCGCCCCGCGGACCAGCCCCGTGCCGTGCATGGCGTCGATGCCGATCAGCACCGGGATCGCCAGCCGGCTCCGGAGCGCCAGCGACTGGATGTAGTTGGCCTCCTCGACCGACGTCACATGCAGGAACGAACCGGTGATACCCTCGCGGATCATCTCCTCGATCCGCTCGGGCGGACAGTCGGCATAGAAGCCCATGGCGTGGCTTTTCTTCATCTCGGCCTCGGAGAGCACCACGGCAGTCTGTCGCATGTGATTGAGGCCGACGTACTGGCACATCTGCCCGACCTTCTCCTCGAGGGTCATGCGGGAGAGGAGGTCGTCGACGCGCCGTTCGACGCTCTGCGAAGCATCCTTGTAGACCGGGTCGGCGTTGTCGCTGCAACCCGGAGCCGCGATCGCGGCAGCCGCAAAGAAGAAAGTCCAGTGACGAAGTTTCGTTTTCATAAGTGCTGAATTTGGATTTGTCTTTTGCCGCAAATTTAACACGAATCATCCGCCCGGGAGTTTGCATGCTATCGGAATCGGGTTTGCCAGCTATCATTTCGTCCGTCCCGGACGATCGTACTACTGTCAGGGCACCGGCATGGAGCAACCCTGCGGGATTCCGGATCAAAGAAACCGCCTTCGGGCAGGGTCCCGGCCGGGAGCGCGGACGGAAGCGGAGCCCCCGAAAATTAGTTAGCGTAAAAAATACCCCAAACAGCCGGTCGGCAAAAGGTGAAGATACGTCATGCCCTTAGCACCAAAAATACGGTATCAGGGCCCTTTAGAAACATTTCAGGCCGGTTTTTACAGACCGGAGAACGATCGCCGGACTATTTGTGTTATGGGTTTGGAACCGGGCGTGTGTGCGCACACACATATACTTTTTACCAAAAAAGTTATATAACTTTGCGTAGGACCCGTTTCCCGGAAGCGAGTCGGAAGCGGGCTCCGGGGTTCATATACATAGTATAAATAGCTGCTGACCAACACGCCACAATACAATCACCACATAAAACCAACTAACTAATTACAATCATGAAGAAACTATTGACGAAAGTTCATTGGCTGTGTGCCGTCTTAGTGGCGGTAATGCTGCTGCAATCGGGACTTGCCGTCGCCCAGAAAGGTGGGGGGGGGAAATTCACCCTCTCAGGCACAGTCAAAGGTGACGGCCAGCCCCTCGTCGGCGCGACCGTAGTCGAGCCGGGCACGTCGAACGGCACGGTGACCGGTGCAGACGGTAAATTCTCGCTTTCGCTCTCGAAACGCGGGGCGTCCATTCAGGTATCCTTCATCGGATATGTGACCAAAACGCTCACCGCGAATGCCGATCATCTGGATATTTCGCTCGACTCCGACGCCCAGAAAATCGACGAAGTGATGGTCGTGGCCTACGGCACGATGCGCAAGCGCGACGTGACGGGCGCCATCACCTCGATCTCGTCGGACGCCATCGAGCGCAGAACCCCCGCGAACGTCTTCGAGGCCCTGCAGGGACAGGTTGCCGGCGTGCAGATCTCCGCAGGCTCGGGACAGCCGGGTGAAAGTTCGCAGATCAACATCCGCGGTATCTCGACCTTCTCGGCCGAGGGCGTGAAGCCGCTCTATGTGGTAGACGGTATTCCGATGGAGGACATCGACGGCATCAACCCCGGCGACATCACCTCGATCGAAATTCTCAAGGACGCCGCATCGGCCGCCATGTACGGATCGCGTTCGGCCAACGGCGTCATCCTCATCACCACCAAGGGCGGTCAGGAGGGAGCTCCCCGCATCGACGTGAAATACCTCCACACATGGGGCAAACTTTCGCACAAACTCGCGCAGGCCACGCGCGCCGACCGCCGCAAGTACGACCTGCTGCGCCGCAAATATTTCCAAGACAACTCGATCGGTTCGCCCGACGAGAGTTTCATGATTATTCAGGACTCGCTGAACGCCGCGTTCAACGTCGACAACGACTATCAGGACATTCTCTTCCAGTGGGCTCAGAAAGATCAGGTAGACCTGAGCGTCTCGGGCGGCACGAAGAAGATGAAGTATTACGGTTCGACCGGCTACTACAACGAGCGCGGTATCGTCCCCAACACCAATTTCCAGCGTCTGACGGCCCGCATCAACGCCGACTACACGGCTGCCGACTGGCTGACGCTCCACAGCCGCGTCTCGCTGGGCTACTCCCAGAAGAACGGCATCAACGAGGGCCAACTGATGACCGCGATGCTCTCGCGCCGTCCCTATTTCAACCTTTACTATCCCGACGGCACGCTGGCCGGCGTATTCCAAGGTCAGAAGAGTCCGCTGGCACAGGTGAAATACACCACCGACCGCACGGAATACTATCAGGGCAACCTTTATCAGGGCTTCGAGATCAAACTCGCCAAGGGCCTGAAATTCCAGACGAGCATCAACGCCAACCTCTACCTCAACAAGCGCCAGCGCGTCTACCCGAGTATGATTACCGACGAGTGGCAGAAGAGCAACAGCGGTTACGCCGCCGACAACCTCAACTGGAACTGGCTCAACGAGAACGTCCTGACCTATAAGAACAAGTGGGGCAACCACAATTTCGAAGCACTTCTGGGCTTCAGCGAGCAGCAGTGGCGCACCGACCAGACCATCCTCTCGGGTATCAACTCCTCGACGGACTTCATCCCCACGATGAACGCCTTCGCCGCCAACCTCACCCTGAGCGAGACGGGAACTTGGCAAACCAACCACTCGATGGCGTCGTTCTTCGCCCGCGTTGGCTACGACTTCAAGTCGAAATACCTGATTCAGGCCACCTTCCGCCGGGACGGTTCGTCGCGCTTCTCGAAGAACAACCGCTGGGGCAACTTCCCCTCGGTATCGGCCGCATGGCGCCTCTCGGACGAAGGCTTCATGAGCTTCGCCCGCCGTGCGCTCGACGACGCCAAGATCCGCGTCAGTTGGGGTATCACCGGTAACGAGCAGATCGGCAACTACGACTACCTCTATTCCTATGCCACGGGCGATATCTACGACGGCGTGGGCGGCGTCTATCCCGCACGCCTCGCGGTGGACAACCTGCGCTGGGAGGAGACCCGTCAGGTGGACGTGGGTCTCGACCTGAGCTTCTTCAACAGCCGGCTCACCATCACGGCCGACTACTACGACAAGTACACCGACGGCCTGCTGGCCAACCGCGAGCTCCCGAAAGAGTCGGGTTTCTCGACCATGCGCACGAACGTCGGCGAGGTCAGCAACCGCGGTTTCGAGTTCACGATCGCCGGCGACCTCGTCCGCACGAAGGATTTCCGCTGGAACGCATCGTTCAACATCTCGCGCAACTGGAACACCATCGAGAAGCTCGCCGAGGGTGAGCCTTACCTCGAGAACGACCTCTGGTGGATGGCCGAAGGCGGTTCGATCGGCGATTTCTACGGCTACAAGCAGATCAACATCTTCCCCTACGACGAGTCGAACGCCTTCACGCCCGATTCATGGCAGCAGCTCACGCCCGTCTTCGAGAACGGCTCGTTCAGCCACTACACCCTCAACGGGCAGGTTTACAACGGCAGCTACGTCCAGAAGAAACTGCCCAACGGCAAGGTCTTCCGCGGCGGCGACGTCAACTGGGAGGAGTCCGCAGGCTCGCGCGACGGCATCATCGACGAGAGCGACCGCATGATTATCGGCAACGCCCTGCCCACCTACACCGGCGGTCTGAGCACCTCCTTCACCTACAAGAACATCGGACTGTTCGTATCGTTCTACTACTCGTTCGGCGGACAGATCTACAACTACGCCGAGCACCAGCGCAACATGTTCCTCTACAGCTCGACGACCCCCTCGGGCCATGTAATCAACAACATCTGGACCCAGCAGGGCGATCAGGCGCTCTACCCGCGCCCCTACAACGACGAGTACAACAACGCCCGTTACGCCAACTCGTTCTACGTCGAGGATGCCGACTACATCCGCCTGTCGAACATCCGCCTGTCGTACGACCTGCCCGAACGCTGGCTCAAGGCGCTGCGCATCAAGGCGCTGCAGGTCTACATCTTCGGCAACAACCTGATGACGTGGACCTCCTACAGCGGCTACGACCCCGAATTCTCGTCGTCGAACCCCCTGCAGATCGGCCGGGACACCTACCGTTACCCCATGAAACGTGAATTCGGCGTGGGTGCAAACATCAAATTCTAAAGGCTTACAACACCATGAAAAAGATACAATACATACTTGCCGCCGTCCTGCTGGTTTCGGGAGCCTCCTCCTGCGAGTCGTTCCTCGACGAACAGCCCGTCAGCGAAATTCCCGCCGACCAGATGTGGACCTCCTCGCGCGACGCCAAAGCCGGCGTAAGCCAGATGTACAACTATTTCCGCTCGGCCATGCGCGAAAACTACTTCTACTGGGGCGAGTTCCGCTCGGACGACTTCGAACCCGGAGCTTCGACGGCAGCCACCCAGCAGCGCGTCATCGACAACCAGTTGACCACCGACCTCAACTGCGCCAAGTGGACGGGACTTTATAAGGTCATCAACCAAGCCAATCTCTGCATCAAGTACCTCCCGGGCGTCGACATGCCGTCGGTATCGGACCGCAACGACCTGCTGGGACAGGCTTACGGCATGCGTGCGCTGGCTTACCTCTACGCCGTGCGCGTCTGGGGCGACGTGCCCCTGTTCACCGAGCCCAACGAGGAGTACAGCCCGGACATCTACCGCGAACGCACCGATAAGGAGTACATCCTGCGCGAAGTGATCCTCGAGGACGCCAAGAAAGCCGAATCGCTGCTCGACCGCACGAAGAACAAGGAGCGCAAGCGCATCTCGCCTTACGGCGCGTGGGCGATCATGGCCGACACCTACATGTGGCTCAAGGAGTACAGCCTCGCCGACCAGACCATCGAGAAGATGAAGAACAACACGACGTTCATGGCTTTCGAGCCGAGCATCGACACATGGAAGAAGATGTTCGCCGAGGAGCTAAACAACAAGGCCAGCGACAACACCCCCGAGAACGACGAGTACAGCACCAAGGAGTTCATCTTCGTCGTGCATTTCAACATGGACGAGGTGGGCACCAACGGTTACAGCTACATGTACCAGTGGTTCACCGGTTCGGGCAACCGCGCCGCCGTGGTTTCCGAAGTCCTGCGCAACAAGTACGATCAGGAAAAGGACCTGCGCTTCCCGATCGTGACGAAGAACTACCAGTCGGGCTGGGAGCTGCGCAAATACATCGCGGGAGACATCTCGTCGACGCTCAACAAGACCTGCGAGGTCGCCTACCCCATCTACCGCTATTCGGACATGCTGCTGCTTCAGGCCGAGGCTCAAGCCCGCCAGAGCAAGTGGGAGGAGGCTCTCGATCTGGTGAAGCCGATCCGCACGCGCGCCGGACTCGAGACCCCTTCGGCCGCCGATTTCGCCGACGAGGAGTCGCTCGTGGACTTCATCCTCGACGAGCGCCAGCGGGAGCTGGTCGGCGAAGGCCGCCGCTGGTTCGACCTCGTGCGCACGGGCCGCTGGAAGAGCGTCATGGGGCCCATCAACGGCTGCAAGGACGACGGCAACGAGCTCTTCCCGATCCATTTTTCCCATCTGGACCAGAACAAGAAACTGGTGCAGAACAGCTACTATGCAACGAGTAAATAATCCCTTAATCCGACTGTACCATGTGTAAACATATATTTAAGAAACTGGCGTTGCTTCTGGCGGTCGCACTGACCGCCGCCTGCGGCGACATGAAGCTGCAAACCGACGCCGACTACGACGGTTCGGTGCTCGACCCCCACATTCCGATGACGGCATGGGAGTATTTCGAAACCCGTTCGGACATCTTCAGCGAGTTCATGGCGGCCATCGAATACGCCGGCATGAAGGAGTACTACACCCAGACCGGCCACGAATACACGTTCTTGGCGCTGACCAACACGGCCGTCAAGAATTTCATCTCCGACCAGAACCACTCGTCATTGACGGAGTGTCCGGTCGAAGCGGTCCGCAACCTGCTGCGCTACCACATCGTCGACGGTTTCTACAGCGGCTATGGGGAACTTCCCGTCGAGGCGATCTTCGTGCTGACGCTGCGTCGCGGCGAAGAGGGCCTGATGACCATGCTCACCCGCAAAAACCCATGGATGGCCGACGCCGGAGCGATCATCGTGAACGACACTGGCACGAACGGCAACTCGCCCATGCGGAAGGCGATCAGCTCGAACATCATGCCCACCAACGGCGTGGTTCACGTCTTCGACTCCTACTGCTATTACAAGAAATAGGACATGACGAACTTTAAAACACCGAAAACCATGAATAAGAGACTATTCACCATACTGGCCGGGATTTTCGCCGTTGTGTCGTTCGCAGCCTGCAACGACGACGACGGCATCGACCCCTCGAGCGCCAAACCGACCATCACCTACGCTTACGACACGCTCGAAGCCGACCTCAACGTGGTCGACAACCTGCCGATCGTGGCCGTCGTCAAGTCGGAAGCCGGTCTTCAGAGCGTATCGCTCGACATTCTCACCTCGGACGACGAACGGGTTCCCGTGACCACCGTCACCGATTTCTTCAACCGCAAGAGCTACAGCCTTTCGGAAAAAGTGAATTGGGAGGCCGATTACACCCAAGCCGTCGTCACGGCCGTCGACCTGCTGGGCCGCACCGTCACCGAGTCGATCCCCGTGTCGATCATCGACGTCGTGGCTCCTCCCACGATCGTCTTCACGCCTGAGAGCTGGTCGTACGACGAGACCGTCGGCGGCGACAAGGAGCGCACGCATTTCGTCGTGACGAGCGCCAGCGCCCTCAAGAGCATTGAAATGTACCGGGTGACGACCGAAGGACAGACCCAGTACGGCGGAACCGTTACGGGCGGAGACACCGACCCGTGGACGACCTATACGTTCGACGAGATGATTCAGTACGGAGAGACGGACAAGGGATTCAAGGTCAAGGCCACGGACATCTACGATCAGGTGCGCATCGCTTCGATGACGGTCTCCTACAAGACCGTGCCGCCCCCGACCGTCACATTCGCCGATGCAATGATCTTCGCCGACAAGGACGAGAAGAAGGCCGTCAACATCGCGATCGAGTCGCTGGCCGGCGTCGTGAAGGTCGAGTTGTTCCGTCTGGAGGGCAAGACCGAGGTAGCATTACCCGTCAAGACCTACGACAAACTCCACACGGTGAACTATGCCGAAGAGATGGTGTTCACGAACGCCACATCGGGTGTCAAGGTGATCGTTACGGACAACGTGGGCCGCACGACCACGGCGACGACCAAGGCCATGGTCAACATGGATTATCTGGAGAGCGTGGAAATCGGCGCTATCGGCTATACGAGCGCCAAGGTTTCCAGACCGGATGTCTATGCGCTCTTCTCGCTCAAATACATGAAGACGCTGCCGATGCTGGATGTGCTCGACGCTGCTGAAACGAACGGTGTCGCCGACGTGGACATCTGTTACTACAACATGAGCAACGTGACCCACCGCATCTACTCGCCCGACGGAGAAAAGGCCGGGGAATACAAGGCTCCTGACGGCCGGACACTGAAAGATCTGGCGGCAAAGCCCATGACCCGCTACCAAGTGCTCACGAACGTCGATTTCGAGAGCGCAACGGCGGCCTCGATAGCGAACGATGTCGTTGCGAGCCAGATCACGCTCTCGCGTATCGACTCCAAAGTCGGCGATGTCATCGCATTCAAGACGGGCAGCAAATCGTCCGCCGGAGGGGCCCGGATCGGCCTTATGAAGATCCTTTCGATTTACGAGGAGACCACCGAAACCGGGAAACCGAAGAACACGAACCTGTCGACCGTGACGGTTTCGATCAAGTTCCCCAAGGAGTAACTACATTTTTGGAATCGGAAATTCCTCCGGAGCAATTCTCCGGAGGGGTTTCCGTTCCTTGATAAATAAAACCGATTGAAACGATGACCCCGTTACGCATTTTACCCGCGGCGGCGGCGCTGCTCCTGCTCACGACGGCAGCCCCGGCGCAAAACGGCAAGAAAATCTATGCCGACTACCACGGCGTGCGCTATACGCGCGCCCACGACGGCAAACTGGGCCGCTGGGAGATGCACGCCGAAACCGCCAAGTCGAAGACCGGCCGGAAGAGGCTTTGCTACAACGCCGACTTCACGGACGCTGAGGGACGCCACGACATCGCCGCCGTGGCCTATCCGCAGGTGGGCATGCAGTCGAACCTCGACCCCGATTACATCGAATACCAGATTCTCTCGGCCAAGGCCGCGGGCATCGACGGATTCTTCATCGAATGGGGTTTCATGGACCACGAGAACGACAAACTGCTGAAGGCCATGCAGCCCGTGGCCGCGAAATACGGCTTCGAAATCGGCGTCAACTGGTGCGACGGCTGGCTCTACTACGACTGGATCACCCGCATGCACCCCGAGATCGACACCCGCGAGGCCAAGACCGAGCATTATGCCCGCTGTTACCAGTATCTGGTGGACAACGTACTGTCGGGCCCGACGGCCCCGACCGTCGGCGGACGCCCGGTCTTCTACCTCTTCGGCCCGGGCGCCAAACCCGCCGAATATGCCTATGCCGCATCGAAGGTCCGCCTGCCCGAAGGGATGCAGCAGCCCGCCGTGCTGCGCCGCTGGGCCGAATGGGGCACGCTCGAGGAGAACCGCTACGTTCCCGTGCGCTGGAGCCCCGAGATCGAGTCGTGGAAAGAGCTGGGGATGATCCCCACGGCATGGCTGCCGGCCCGCGTGCGTCCGATGGACGCCGCACACCCCTACTGGGACAATTACGCCGAACCGGACGACCTCATTGAGTTCATGAAGCCGTTCCGCGACTCGGTGTGGATGAGCCCCGACCCGGCCTACACCGTTAAATCGGGTTTCGTCATGCCCGGCATGGACAACCGCGGCTGCGCCGGCTGGGGCGGACAGCATTTTTACTACATTCCGCGGGATGAAGGCCGGACCTACAAGCGGATGTGGGAGTTCAACATGGCTTCGCGCGACAGCCTCGACATGGTGTTCATCGCCTCGTGGAGCGACTACACCGAGGGGCACGAGATCGAGCCCACGGTGGAGAACGGCGACCGCGAGCTGCGCACGACGCTGCATTACGCGGCGCAGTTCAAAGAGATGGCCGAGGATGCCTCGGGTATTGCACTTCCGGCGCGGATTTTCGACCTGCGCAAGCGGAGCGAACACCTCGCCGCGGCACGCCGCAAGACGGCCGGAGCCGACGCTCTGATCGACGCGGCCGCCGAAGCTGTCGCCAAGGGGGCCTATTCGGAAGCCGCCGAACGGATATCCGCGGCGGAAACCGCCGTGGAGACACTCGAAAAGACACTCAAAAACAGCACGCTCGACATTCCGGAATCGGAACTGCGATTCAGCAGCGACGCCGTGCACGGCGTCCGGTACGTTTCGCCCGAACTGAAAGTCTACCTCCCCGAGACGGCGACCCGTTCGCTGATCGCGGCACGGACCCACACGGGGTATGTCGAGTTCGAATACTTCGACGACGCCCCGACGGGCGATTTCGTCTTCATCTACTCGCGCACCGAGCGTCAGCCCAAGGACCTCTTCGCCACCGTCGCCAAGTTCAAGACCGACGGTTCGGGCACATGGAAACGGGTGCGCGTCGAACTGGCGCCCGAAAACGTGCTCTACGCCACGACTCCGGGCTTTACACTGCTGTTCAAAGGCAAACTGAAGCTGCGCGACGTCAGCTTCCATTACACCCTCAGCCGATGATGCGCCTGCTCATTACCCTGCTGTCGGCCGCCATCTGCGCGGCCTGCGGCGGTCCCCAACGCGACGGCAACGCCTTTACGTTCGACGAGGCCGGCATGGCCTACCGCGTCGAGTTCCGCTCGGAAAACACCGTGCGCATCCTCGCCCGCCCCGCCGGGTCGCCCCTCGTGACGCGGCGGCTGGTCGTGGATTCGCTGCCTGCGGCTCCCGTCGAGGTGCGCCGCGAGGCCATTGAGCACGGCTATGCGTTCCGCACGCCGCAGCTTCGGGTGGAGTTCGACCGCACGCGCGGCCTTTTCTCGTTCCGGGACGCCCGCACGGGCACGCTCCTACTTGAGGAGACCGCCCGCAGCCTCCGCCCCGACACCGTGGGCGGCGAGGCATGCTACGCCGTGACCCAGCGTTTCGCAGGCACCGACGACGAGGCGCTGTACGGACTGGGCCAGTACCAGACGGGCGCCCTGAACTACAAACGCGACACGGTCCTGCTGCTGCAGGCCAACAAGGATATCGTCAACCCCTATCTGGTCTCCACGCGCGGCTTCGGACTGCTGTGGGACAACTATTCGGCCTCGGAGTTCCGCGACGGGGGCGACGCTTTCGAATTCACGTCGGAGGTGGGCGACGCCGTCGATTACTGGTTCGTCTACGGAGGCGATCCCGCCGGATGCGTGCGCGGCTACCGTGCGCTGACCGGCGCCGCGTCAATGCTCCCGAAATGGGCTTTCGGATTCTGGCAGTCGAGGGAACGCTACAAGACCTTCGACGAACTGACCGGCGTGGTCAGCGAATACCGCCGCCGCCACATCCCGATCGACGTCATCGTGCAGGACTGGGAGTATTGGGGCGAAAAACCCCATTGGAATGCCCTCGTGTGGGATTCGGTGCGTTTCCCGAACCCCAAAGCCGCCATCGACCGCCTGCACGAAGAGTCCGGCGTGCGGCTGCTGGTCTCGGTATGGCCGGGATTCGGCCCCGAGACGGCCGTATACCGCGATCTGGAAGCCGCCGGAGCGCTGTTCGACGAGCGGACGTGGGCCGGGTACAAGGTCTTCGACGCCTATGCCCCGGCGGCGCGCGACATCGTCTGGAGCCACTTCCGCACGGGGCTGTTCGACACCGGCGTCGACGGCTGGTGGATGGACGCCACCGAGCCCTCGTTCCGCGAGGGATTCACCCAGCGCAAGCAGGAGGCCCGCACCAAGTCGGCCGGAAAGACCCGTATGGGGGCTTTCCACCGCTATCTGAACACCTATTCGCTGGTCTGGATGGGCGATCTTTACGGCCGCCTGCGCGCGGCGGCTCCCGAGCGCCGGCCGCTGCTCTTCACCCGCTCGGCATTCGCCGGGCAGCAGCGCTACGGAACGGCCGTCTGGTCGGGCGACATCATCGCCTCGTGGGAGACGATGAAACGCCAGTTGGCCGCGGGTGTCAACCTCGCGGCGTCGGGATTCCCCTACTGGACGTTCGACACGGGCGGATTCTACGTCACCGACAACGGCGGCATCTACCCCCGCGGACTGGCTGACCCGGCCTATAAGGAGTTATACGCCCGCTGGTTCCAGTTCGGGGCCTTCCTGCCGATCTTCCGCGCCCACGGAACCAACGTCCCGCGCGAGGTGTGGCAGTTCGGCGACGAGGGGAGCGTCTGGTACCGCAACCAGACAAAATACATCGACCTGCGCTACCGCCTGACGCCCTATGTCTACTCCACGGCCTACGACGTCGCCGCCAACGGCAGTTCGTTCATCACGGCCGCGGGCATGGCTTTCCCCGGAGACCGCGACATCGCGGCTTACGACGAAGCCTATCTGTTCGGTCCCTCGCTGTTGGTGCGTCCCGTCTTCGAGCCGATGCCCGACGGAGCCCGAACCCAGCCCGTCGCAACGCTCCTGCCGCGCCACGACGGCGCATGGTGGTACGACTTCTTCACGGGCGAGGTTTTCCGCAGCGGAGAGCGCGCGGTCAAAACGTGCGGCCTCACCGAACTCCCGGTCTATGCCCGGGGCGGTTCGATCGTGCCGCTGGGCGCGGTGAAGGAGTCGGTGATGGCCGGTCCCGATGCCGAACTCGAAATCCGCGTCTACACCGGGGCCGACGCCCGTTTCGTCCTCTACGACGATGCCGGAGAGGGCTACGGCTACGAGCAGGGCCAATACGCCCGCTGCACCCTCGGCTGGTCGGAGGCGGACGCCGTGCTGAGCATCTCCGCGCGTGAAGGTTCCTACCCCGGCATGGCGCAGGAACAGACGCTCCGCATCCGGGTCTTCCGCCCCGGGGCCGCCCCCGCGGAACAGACCGTCCGCTACACGGGCGAACCCCTCGACTGCAAATTCCAATCAACCGAAAACCGATGAAACACATCCGAATCATTCTCTGTCTGACGCTGCTTCTGACCGCCGCTTCGTCCGCGGCCCGGGTCAAATACACGGTCAACGACGCTTGGCGCTTTACCAAAGGCTCGCCTTACAACGCCTTCCTGCCCGCGGCCGACGACTCGGCGTGGGAAACAGTGAACATCCCCCACACATGGAATGCCGGGGACGCCGACGACGACGTCCCGGGATTCTACCGCGGCCCGGCATGGTACCGCAAGCGGATCGTCCTGCCGGCCGACGCCGCCTCGAAGCAGGTCTACCTCTGCTTCGAGGGGGCCAACCAAGTGGTGCGGCTCTATGTCAACGGTCATTACGCCGGGAAGCACACGGGCGGTTACACGCGCTTCGTGTTCGACATCACGAAATACATCGTCCCGGGCGGCGAGAACCTCTTCGCCGTCGAAGTGGACAACGCCCACAACCCCGACATCCCGCCCCTGTCGGCCGACTTCACCTTCTTCGGCGGCATCTACCGCGACGTGAGCCTGCTGATGACCGACAAGGTACATGTGGCGCCGACCGACTTCGCGTCGCCGGGCGTCTACCTATCGACCCCCGAGGTCACGGCCCGGCAGGCTACGGTCGAGGTGCGGACGCTGGTGGCCAACAGCGGTTCGAAGACGGCCCGGGTGCGCGTCGAACACCGCATTCTCGCACCCGACGGCCGCTGTGTCGCCCGCACGGACGACACGGCGGAAGTGGCTGCCGGAAGCATCGCGGAACAGCTCCGCCGCGGCATCACGATCGCCTCACCCCGGCTGTGGGACATCGACGAACCGAACCTCTACCGCGTGCTGACGCGCATCGTGGCCGAGGACGGCCGCGTGCTGGACGAGGTTTCCAACCCGCTGGGACTGCGGTGGTTCTCGTTCGACCCCGACAAAGGGTTCTCGCTCAACGGCCGCCCGCGCAAGCTCGTCGGCACATGCCGCCATCAGGACTATCTGGGCCGCGGCTGGGCGCTGACCGACGAGATGCACGAACGCGACATACGCCTCATCAAGGAGATGGGCGGCAACTTCCTGCGCGTGTCGCACTACCCGCAGGACCCCGTGGTGATGGAGATGTGCGACCGGCTGGGCATCGTGACTTCGGTCGAAATCCCGGTGGTCAACGCCGTCACCGAGAGCGAGGAGTTCCTCGAAAACTCGGTGCACATGGTCCGCGAAATGGTCCGTCAGGATTTCAACCACCCTTCGGTGATGATCTGGGCCTACATGAACGAGACGCTGCTCCGCCCGCCCTACACCGATGAAGCCCGCACGAAGAGTTACTACAAAGCCCTCGAACGCGTGGCCCGCACGCTGGAAGAGACCCTGCGCAGCGAGGACCCCTCGCGCTACACGATGATCGCCTTCCACAACGCCCCGGACCGGTATGCCGCGGCCAACCTGACCCGGATTCCGATGATTCAGGGCTGGAACCTCTATCAGGGATGGTACGAAAAGGACATCACCGGCTTCGAGCGCATCCTCGACCGGCTCCACGCCCAGTATCCCGACAAAGTGCTGATCGTGACCGAGTACGGCGCCGACGTCGATCCGCGCCTGCACTCGTTCTCGCCCGAGCAGTTCGATTTCTCGCAGGAGTACGGGCTGGTCTACAACCGTCACTATCTGAGCGAGATGCAAAAGCGTCCCTTCATCGCGGGTTCGTCGCTCTGGAACCTCAATGCGTTCTACTCCGAGCCGCGCGCCGACGTCGTGCCCCACGTCAATAACAAGGGCATCACGGGTCTCGACCGCGAGCTGAAAGACACCTATCTTTTCTACAAGACCGTGCTCAGCAGCACCCCGCAGCTCGCCATCGGCAACCGCGAGTGGCAGAACCGCAGCGGAGCGGACGACGGCTCGGGCCGCTGCATACAACCCGTGCCGGTCTTCACCAACCAGCCGTCGGTGACCCTCACCCTCAACGGCCGCAAAGTCAGGACCAAGCGTTCCGAAGGGGGCGTGGCGATGTTCGACGTTCCGTTCACGGACGGCGAGAACCGTCTCGTGGCCCGGGCCGGGGCGCTCACCGATGTCCTGACCGTCGGTTTCCGGCTGGCGCAGGCGTCGCCCGAACGTTTCACCGAGCTGAACGTGATGCTCGGCTCGCCCCGCTATTTCGACGACCGCGAGGCGGGTCTGGCGTGGATTCCCGAACAGCCCTACACCCCCGGCAGTTGGGGATACGTCGGCGGGGAGGTCCTGCGCCGCTCCGGAACCGGGTTCCTCGGAAGCGCGTCGGCCATCCTCGGCACGAAGAACGTCCCCGTCTTCCAGACCCAGCGCGTCGGCATCGAGTCGTTCCGCGCCGACGTGCCCGACGGCAGCTACTCGGTCTACCTCTACTGGGCCGAACTCGACGCTGCCGAGAAGCGCGAGGCGCTGGCCTACAACCTCGGCTCCGACGGCGCCCAGCAGCAGTACACGGGACGCCGCTTCGACGTCTCGGTGAACGGACAGAAGGTGTTCGAAAACTTCTCGATCGCCGCCGAGGTCGGTTTCTCGCGGGCGATGGTCCGCAAAGTCGACGTCATCGTGCGCGACGGCCGGGGCCTGCGCGTCGATTTCGGACGCATCGAGGGCGAACCCGTGCTGAACGCCATCCGCATCTACCGCAACCACTAACACCCATGAAACGCTCACTCCTGCTCACACTGGCCCTGTGTCTTGCCGCTGCTGCCAGCGCCCGCCCCGATACGGTCTATGTGGCCCACGGAGCCGCGCATACCCCGCGCATCGAACGCGCGGACGGACATGCCGTCGAATCCCGCCCCATGCAGGGCGACACGCTCACGGCCGGCGGCGTCTGCTTCGTGCGGCTGCCGCGCCTGCGACTGGTGCTCTGCATCGGGCAGTCGAATATGGCGGGGCGGGGACTGATGGACGCCGAGGCCGCCGACACGCTCCGCGGGGTCTATCTCTTCAACGGCGAGGGCTTCGAACGCGCCGTGGAACCGATGAACCGCTACTCCACCGTCCGCAAGGAACTCGGGATGCAGCGCGTCGGCCCCTCGGGCAGCTTTGCCGCGCATTACGCGGCGGCGACGGGCGCCCCGGTGGGCATCGTGGTCAACGCCCGCGGGGGTTCGTCGATCGACGAATGGCTCCCGGGCTCCGAAACGGATTATCTGGCCAAAGCCGTCGAGCGCATCCGCGCCGCAGGCGACTGGGGCGACGTCGTGGCGGTCCTCTGGCATCAGGGCGAAGCCGACTCGGCGCACCCCGAACGCTACGAGGCCAAGCTCCGCCGCCTCGTCGGAATCCTGCGCACGGAACTCGGCAACCCCTCGCTGCCGGTGGTCTTCGGCGAAATCGCCCATTGGAACTGGACGCGACGCGCGGAGGGCACCGCGCCCTTCAATGCGATGCTCCGCCGTCTGCGCATCCCGCACACGGCCTGCGTGTCGGCCGAGGGGCTCCAGCCGATGAAGGACGAGACCGACCCGCACTTTTCGGCCCCGAGCCAGCGCGAACTGGGACGCCGCTACGCCGAAGCCCTGCTGAAACTGCAATGAAACGAACATTCTAACCTACTAATGCAATGAATAAAACATTCAACACCTTTCTCTTCGCTGCGGGATGCCTTCTGGCTGCCGCAGCCTGTAC
This sequence comes from Alistipes provencensis, assembly GCF_900083545.1. Taxonomy (NCBI): domain Bacteria; kingdom Pseudomonadati; phylum Bacteroidota; class Bacteroidia; order Bacteroidales; family Rikenellaceae; genus Alistipes; species Alistipes provencensis. The sequence goes on from NZ_LT559262.1 coordinate 3,778,568, forward strand.
CGACGACACGACCGGCGGCGAACCCTCGGGCAAACCCGGCCACAACGACAAGCCCGAGTACAGTTACTCGGCCGTCGAATACCGCAAAATCCAGAGCGGCAGTTTCAAGCCGTGGACCACGGCCGACGCCACGGAAACCCGCACGGTCAAGGGCATGAACTGGTTCTCGCCCGTGGACGGACACGTCGAAACGGCGTGGGGCGGCCGTCTCGATTACGGCGAACCCGCCTCCGTGACGGGCACCGAAGGCTACTTCCGCGTGGGCAAGGCCGACGGACGCTGGTATTTCCTCGACCCGGACGGCGGCGCCGTCATCCTGCACGGCACGCAGCACGTCCGTCCCGGCACCTCGGCCGAACACGCCGCGTCGTTCAACAGCAAATTCGGCAGCAACGCCAAGTGGAGCGCCGAGACGGGCGCGATGCTCGCTTCCTACGGCTTCAACTACATTTCCTACGGCTCGAACCGCATCGAGCGCTTCCCGGACGACATGCGCGAAAGCCTGCTCAATCCCGGCAAGCGCAAGATGGCCTATGCCGAGAACCTCTACCTGCTGCGCACCTTCATGTGGGACATGACCGCCAACTTGGGCTATGCGTTCGAGGACGGCACCTACAACCGCCTCGTGCTGGCTTTCGAGCCCACGTTCCAGAGCTATGTCGAGAACCTCGCCCGCGAGAAATGCGCCCTGTTCGCCGGAGACAAACATTTCGTGGGTTACTACCTCGACAACGAGCTGCCTTTCGTGGCCTATGAGAACGCCGACGCCGTGAAAGGCATCGAGCTGAAACATTTCCTCTCCCTGCCCGACAAATACAAGGGCGCGCGCGACTTCGCCGAAGCGTTCATGGCGCAGGAGGGCATCGCCTCGGCGGACGCCATCACCAAGGCCCACCGCGAGAAATTCCGCTCGGCGGTGGCCGACCACTATTTCAAGGTCACGAGCGAGGCCGTCCGCAAGGCCGACCCGCAGCACCTGATCCTCGGCTCGCGCCTCCACGACTGGAGCAAATACACGCAGGGCATCGTCGAAGCCTGCGCCCGCTACTGCGACGTGGTGTCGGTCAACTACTACGCCCGCTGGCAGCCCGAACCCGACTTCATGGCCAACCTCGCCGTGTGGTGCGGCAACAAACCGTTCATCGTCACGGAGTTCTACGTCAAGGGCGCCGACGCCAATTACAAGGGCCGCGACTACGCCAACACCGACGGCGGCGGATGGCTCGTGCGCACGCAGAAGAACCGCGGAGAGTTCTACCAGAACTTCTGCCTGCGGCTGCTCGAAACGCGCAACTGCGCCGGGTGGATGCACTTCGAATACAACGACGGCTACGGCGGCACGGCCGATTCGAACAAAGGTCTCGTATCGGTGGAGTACAGCCCCTACACCGACTACCTGAACATGGCCAAGGAGCTTCACACCAACCTCTACCCGCTGGCCTCCTACTACGATTCGGAGCGCTGAAACCAGCCCCGACCGTGAACCCCTGCGCCGACCGGAATCCCGCCAACATCCCGCAGGATTCCGGTTAGCGTAATTCCGGACCTAACACGGCCGCCCCATAATCGGCCCTCAGTCTTTCTGGCAGGCACTTTGCAGCGGCATGGTTAGCGTATAAAATACGATAAGTTTGGATTTGCCCTTGCGAATGGATAATTTTACAATCGTAACCTAAACCCGCGACCATGTCTATTCAGATGAACCAATCGCTGTCGGTCGACTGTGCCGTCTTCGGTTTCAACGGAAAATCGCTCAAGGTGCTGCTCATCGAGCGGCGCTACTACAAGCCCGACACCCGCCTCGACAAGCTCAAGCTGCCGGGGGCGATGATCCTCGAGAACGAGACGCTGCCCGAAGCCGCCTACCGTGTCCTCGAAGAGGCCACGGGACTCAAGAACGTCTACCTGAAACAGATGGACATCTTCTCCGACCCCAAGCGCGTGGCCGGCGAGGAGCTGGAGTGGATCAACCGCTACCACGGCATCCAGACCGACCGCGTGGTCACCGTCGGTTACTATGCGCTGGTGAAGCTCGACAGCCGCACCATCGCCTACACCACGGCCAAGGGAGCCCAGTGGGTCGACGTGGATTCGATCCAACGGCTGGCCATGGACCACAAGGCGATCCTTTCGGCGGCCCTCACGGTGCTGTGCCGCGAGATGCTGCAATCGCCGGTGGCCTTCGAGCTGCTGCCGCGCAAATTCACGATCCGCGCCCTGCAAAACCTCTACAGCGCCGTGCTGGGCATCGACATCGACAACCGCAATTTCCGCAAAAAGATACTGGCCTCGGGCTTCCTGACCCCCACCGCCGAGAAGGAGCAGGGCGTGGCCCACAAACCCGCGCAGTACTACACCTTCAACAAGAACGCCTACAAGAAGGCCCTGAAGGAGAAGCTGAAGCTGGGATTTATCAATAACTGGAGGTATTAAAAAAGTAGTTACCGCTTGTATTCCGGTTGACAATCCGGGTGCGTCGCGACAAGCCCCTCCCGAGGGCCGTTTAAAAAACGGCTTAAAAAAAGAGGAAGCGCGGAAGCGGGTCTGATACTCAACGCCGGGGCACCGCCTATAAAGCCCGGCTTTTAGCCGGGTCAGACTTGCAAACGACGCCGAAGGCGGCGAGAACAGCAATCGAAAGCGAGATACGATAGATAAAAGTACATAACAACTATGAAAAGTTTAGGCATAGACATAGGTTCATCGTCGGTCAAGGTGTCGCTGCTGGACATCCCGACGGGCGAATGCGTGGCCTCGGCCACCAATCCCGCGGCCGAAATGCCCATCGACGCCCTGCAGGGCGGCTGGGCCGAACAGGACCCCGAAATGTGGTGGCACTACGTCCGCGAGGGCATCCGGCAGATCGCCGTGAAACACCCCATGCGCGAAGTCGCGGCCATCGGCATCACCTACCAGATGCACGGTCTCGTGGCGCTCTCCGAGGAGGGCGAGCCGCTGCGCAAATCGATCATCTGGTGCGATTCCCGGGCCGTCGGGATCGGCGCCGAGGCCCTCGAAGGCATCGGCCGGGAGTTCTGCCTCGAACACACCCTCAATTCGCCGGGCAACTTCACCGTGTCGAAACTCGCGTGGGTCAAGCGCAACGAGCCCGAAACGTTTGCCAAGGTCTACAAATTCATGCTTCCGGGCGACTACATCGCCTACCGCCTTTCGGGACGGATGTCCACGAGCATCAGCGGCCTTTCGGAGCAGATCCTCTGGGACTTCAAGGAAGAGCGCCGCGCGGACTTCGTGGCCGACTGGTACGGCATTCCCCACACGATGATCCCCGACGCCGACGTCTCGATCGGCATTCAGTCGCACACCGACGCCGCCACGGAACGCGAGCTGGGCATCCCGGCCGGCACGCCCATCTCCTACCGTGCGGGCGACCAGCCCAACAACGCCTTCTCGCTCAACGTCCTAGAGGCGGGCGAGGTGGCCGCTACGGGCGGCACGAGCGGCGTGGTCTACGGTGTCGTCGACACCCCGAAGGCCGACCCGCAATCGCGCGTCAACACCTTCGTCCACGTCAACCACACGGCCGAAAAGCCCCGCTACGGCATCCTGCTCTGCATCAACGGCACGGGCATCATGAACTCGTGGATGCGCCGCAACGTCACGCAGCAGACGATGGACTATGCGGCGATGAACCGCTTGGCAGCGAGTGTCCCGGCGGGTTCCGAGGGGCTGCTGGTCATCCCCTTCGGCAACGGCGCCGAGCGGGTGCTCGAAAACCGTTACACGGGAGCCGGGATCGTCAACATCGACCTCAACCGCCACACCACGGCGCACATCCTCCGCGCCGCGCAGGAGGGCATCGCCTACTCGTTCCGCTACGGCATCGACATCATGCGGGGGCTGGGGCTCTCGCCCGACGTCATCCGCGCCGGGCAGGCCAACCTGTTCCTCTCGCCGCTGTTCCGGCAGACGCTCTCGACGCTCACCGGGGCCCGCATCGAACTGTTCAACACCGACGGGGCACTGGGTGCGGCACGCGGTGCGGCGCTGGGCGCGGGACTTTACAAGACCCGCGAAGAGGCTTTCGCCTCGCTCCGCCGGCTGGAGGTCGTGAAACCCGTCGAGGCCGACCGCGAAGCCCTCGAAGCGGGATACCGCGCGTGGGTCGCAGAAATCGAATCGAAACTCAACAAATAAACCAAAAAAAACGACAAAATCATGGCAACAACAAACTACTTTCCCACGGTGGAAAAGATCAAATTCGAAGGCAAGGATTCGAAAAACCCGATGGCGTTCCGCTACTACGATCCCGAAAAGGTCGTGAAGGGCAAAAAGATGAAGGACTGGTTCAAATTCTCGATGGCATGGTGGCACACCCTCTGCGCCGAGGGCGGCGACCAGTTCGGCGGCGGCACCAAGACCTTCCCGTGGAACGCGGCGGCATGCCCCGTCGAGCGCGCCAAGGCCAAGATGGACGCGGGCTTCGAGTTCATGCAGAAGATGGGCATCGAATACTACTGCTTCCACGACGTGGACCTCGTGGACGAGGCCGCCACGGTCGAGGAGTATGAGAAGAATCTCAAGGAGATCGTCGCCTATGCCAAGCAGAAGCAGGCCGAGACCGGCATCAAACTGCTGTGGGGCACGGCCAACGTCTTCGGACACGCCCGCTACATGAACGGCGCCTCGACCAACCCCGATTTCGACGCCGCGGCCCGCGCCATGCTACAAATCAAAAACGCCATCGACGCCACGATCGAGCTGGGCGGCGAGAACTACGTCTTCTGGGGCGGCCGCGAAGGTTACATGTCGCTGCTGAACACCGACATGAAGCGCGAGAAGGAGCACATGGCCACGATGCTCCGTATGGCCCGCGACTACGCCCGTTCGAAGGGTTTCAAGGGCAACTTCCTGATCGAGCCCAAGCCGATGGAGCCGATGAAGCACCAGTACGACGTCGACACGGAGACCGTGATCGGCTTCCTGCGCGCCCACGGTCTCGACAAGGACTTCAAGGTCAACATCGAGGTCAACCACGCCACGCTGGCCGGCCACACGTTCGAGCACGAGTTGCAGTGCGCCGTCGATGCCGGCATGCTGGGTTCGATCGACGCCAACCGCGGCGACTACCAGAACGGCTGGGACACCGACCAGTTCCCGATCGACCTCTACGAGATGGTGCAGGCCATGATGGTCATCGTCCGCGGCGGCGGCCTTCAGGGCGGCGGCACGAACTTCGACGCCAAGACCCGCCGCAACTCGACGGACCTCGAGGACATCTTCATCGCCCACATCGCCGCGATGGACATCATGGCCCGCGCGCTGCTGATCGCCGCCGACATCCTCGACAACTCGCCTTACCAGAAGATGCTCTCGGAGCGTTACGCCTCCTATGACAAGGGCGAAGGCAAGTCCTTCGAAGAGGGCAAACTCACGCTCGAGCAGGCTGCCGACTACGCCCGCAAGCACGAACCCGTGCAGCACAGCGGCAAGCAGGAGCTCTACGAAGCGATCGTAAATATGTATATCTAATAAATCCGGTCTATTAACTGACCGTATTCCCGCTGCCGACTGTCGTATCCGCCGCCTCCGGCGTCGTTTACAAGTCTGACCCCACCCCAAACCCCTCCCTCGGGAGGGGCTTGGCCTGCGGGGAGGCAAATGTTCGAAATACCTAAAACCTGAAACATGACCTTAAACCAACAAACCGGCAGCCGCGCCTATCTCTTCTCCATCGTACTGGTGGCGATCATCGGCGGACTGCTCTTCGGTTACGACACGGCCGTCGTGTCGGGAGCCGAGCAGGCGCTCGACCAGTTCTTCCGGAGCGCCGCGGACTTCACCTACACGTCGTGGATGCACGGCTTCACCGCCTCGAGCGCGCTGATCGGCTGCGTCATCGGCGGCGCGATCTCGGGCCTGCTGGCCTCGCGCTTCGGGCGCAAACGCTCGCTCGTCATGGCGGCGGTGCTCTTTTTCGTCTCGGCCGTCGGCTCGTGGTGGCCCGAGAGCGGCATCCTGCCCTACGGCGAGGCATCGCTCCCGCTGCTGGTGTCGTTCAACATCTACCGCGTCATCGGCGGCATCGGCGTCGGACTCGCCTCGGCCGTCTGCCCGATGTACATCGCCGAAATCTCCCCGGCGAAGATCCGCGGCACGCTCGTCTCGTGCAACCAGTTCGCCATCATCTTCGGCATGCTGGTCGTCTATTTCGTCAACTACCTGATTCGCAACCACCTCGGCGATACGGGCGAAGCGATTCAGGCCGCAATGGTCCAGATCGGCTGGCGGCGGATGTTCCTCTCCGAAGCCTTCCCGGCGGGCGCCTTCTTCCTGCTGATCATGCTCGTTCCCGAGACCCCGCGCTTCCTCGCCCTCAAGGGCAACGACACCAAGGCTTTCTCGGTGCTCGAGCGCATCAACGGCACGGCAGAGGCCCGTTCGATCCTCGACGACATCAAGGCCACGGTACACGAAAAACGCGAAAAACTCTTCGCCTACGGCACGGCCGTGATCGTCATCGGCGTCCTGCTCTCGTTCTTCCAGCAGGCCATCGGCATCAACGTCGTGCTCTACTACGCACCGCGCATCTTCGAGAACATGGGCGCTTCGGGCAACGTGTCGATGCTCCAGACCGTCGTCATGGGTATCGTCAACATCATCTTCACCGTCGTGGCGATCTTCACCGTCGACAAGGTGGGCCGCAAGCCGCTGCTCATCATCGGCTCGACGGGCATGATGATCGGCATGGCCGCCCTCGCGGCACTGTCGTTCACCGACACCATCGGAATCGCGGCACTCATCTTCATCATCATCTACACCGCGTCGTTCATGATGTCGTGGGGTCCGATCTGCTGGGTGCTCATCTCCGAAATCTTCCCCAACACGATCCGCTCGCAGGCCGTGGCCATCGCCGTGGCAGCCCAGTGGATTGCGAACTTCCTCGTGTCGGCGACCTTCCCGTCGCTGAGCGCATGGAGCGTGGGCGGCACCTACTGCATCTACGCCCTGATGTCGCTGCTGTCGGCCGTCTTCGTCTGGAAGTGGGTTCCCGAAACCAAGGGCAAGACCCTCGAAGAGATGTCGACCCTGTGGAACCCGGCTAAGAGCCGGGATTTAGGAGGCGAATAGAGGATCAGCGTTTAATATCCGGTTCTGCGCTCCCGAGCTTAAGAAGCCCGTTTTAGGGGCTAACAGGCCTCCGAACACCCCCGTTACACAGTTACAGCCGTTACATAGGGCATTCACCCTTGTAACGGCTGTAATTTATAACGCTCCGGGCGCAGAACCGGACGAGAGCGCTCCGAAATAACCGTCGCCCCCTAAATCCCGGCTCTTAGCCGAGTTTCATCACGTCGTCGATGCCCATGTCCTTATAGGTGGACTCGAGCTCCTCGCCGCGGTCCGAAATGACCAACAGTTTGTCGCCCAGATGCAGTTCCGTTTTGCCCTGCGGCACGAAATACTCGCCCTCGCGGCAAACCATCATCACCAGCGTGTTCTCGGGCAGGGTGATGTCCTTGAGCGTATGCCCGGTGTCGAGCATCGACTCGTTGACCTCGACCTCCGTGAGTACCGATTTCATGTCCTCGTGGATATCGACGCTGAACGCCGACTCCCGCTCCTCGTAAGCCAGTCCCAGCATATTGGCCATGCCGCTCACGGTGGTGCCCTGCACCACGAGCGAGATGATCGTCGAGAGGAAGACCACGTTGAACAGCAGTCCGGCCTGCTCGACATTGGCCATCATCGGATAGATGGCGAAGAGGATCGGCACGGCGCCGCGCAGACCCACCCACGAGACATAGAGCCGCGCCTTGGTGGTGAAGCGCCGGAAAGGCAGCAGACAGGCAAAGACCGTGACGGGACGCGCCACGAGAATCATGAACGCACCGACGGCACAGCCCAGAATCAGCACCTCGGGACGGAACAGTTCGTCGCTGTTGACGAAAAGTCCCAGCGTGAGGAACATCACGATCTGCATCAGCCAAGTGAAACCGTCGAAAAAGACCGTCAGCGACCGTTTTTGCGTCAGTTTATGGTTGCCCACGACCAGACCCGCCAGATAAACGGCCAGATAACCGTTGCCCTTGATGAGGTCGGTGAAGGCGAAAGCGAAGAAGATGAAGGCCAGCAGCAGCACCGAATAGAGCGAGTGGTTGGCCAGATTGATCTTGTTGATCGTCCACACCGCCAGCCGGCCGATCAGGTAACCCGACAAGGCTCCGACAACCATCTGGATCACGAAATAGACGATGCTCATGCCCATGCCGACATCCCCCGAGGTGTTGGTCACAATGCCGATCAGCAGGATCGTAAGCATGTAGGCCATCGGGTCGTTCGAGCCGCTCTCCAACTCCAGCAGCGGGCGGAGGTGTTGTTTGAGCCCCTGTTTCTTGCTTCGCAGGATGGAGAACACCGACGCGGAGTCGGTCGAAGACATCGTGGAAGCGAGCAGCAGGGCCAGCGGAAAGGAGATTTCCAGTCCGATCCACGGCGCGATGAGCCAGACGAAGCCCGCCAGCACAACGGCCGTCATCACCACCCCCACCGTGGCCAGCACGACGCCGGGCCCGATGATGGGTTTTATCTCCTGAAAGGAGGTATCCATACCGCCCGTGAAGAGGATGATGCAGAGGGCGATCATGCCCACGAACTGCGTCATGTCGACCGAGCGGTACGAGATGAAGTTCAGACCGAACAACATGCCCACTCCCAAAAAGAGCAGCAACGCCGGGGCGCCGAAACGATAGGCGACCTTACCGGCCATCACCGCCACGAAGAGCAGCAGAGCGCCGACCAATACTACATTTTCACCACTGATGTCTATCATTCTGTATCTTTAGTTTTTAGCCGGTTGCAGCTCATTCCCGTCGGCAATGCGCAGCTCGGTCAGCGGCCGGTACTCCAAGTCGGTGTACTCGAACGCCTGCATGGCCGCAAAGCGGTTGTCGGGTGTCCGGTAAACGGCCACAGCCACGGCGGGAACCTGTGCGTGGGGCAGGGCGAAAAGCCGCCCGACATCACCCTGTGCGATGCACTCCCGGACCTCCGCGGAGAGTCCGCGCTCGAAATAAAGCTCCTCATAGCGCAGGTAACAGCGTCCTGCACGGTAATAAGGCGCTCCCTCGGAGCTGAAAAACCGCGCCGCGAGGGTAATCATCCCGGCCAAGGCCAGCGACCCGCCGAGGAACACCAGCGCCGAGCGCATGTTGTTCGACAGCCCGGCACCGTACATATTGTTCAGAACCAGCATTGCTACGCCGGCTACCAGCAGCACGGCGGGAATCAAAAGGGATTTGCGGCGACGAACCACGACCTCCCCGGGCAAGGCGTACATCGCCTCGCAAATTTTAATCTTATCCATATCTCTCTCATTATCAAACGCTCATATTTCAGTTAAGGGAACGACTCCCCTGCCGGAGAGACCGTTCGGGAAACACGAACCGCTAAATAATGAGCCGGCGCAGGCGGTAGACATAGTAGTCCACGGCATGTAGGCCGACGGAGAGATCATTGGATTGGTACGTTGAAATAAGTTTGGCAACTCCCGTGCCGCCGCACAACGCGACGCAACGCAATGCAGCGCGTGCCGCCGTATGGAGACTTCCGCGCTGGAACATGGGTGCGGCCGGGGAGGTTTCCGCCTCCCGGAAAACACGGGGTTGGTTCAGGTCAGAATTGCAGATGCGCTCGCACTGCCACTGATCGGCAGGTGCGTTGCCTACCGAAAGTACCGCCGTGCGGGCGGTCTGTACGGCACACGCGTCGCCCCGGCTCTCCGAAAAGAGCAGGCAACCCGCCAAGGCCAGCAAGATGAAAAACAGTTTACGCATATGCGGATAATCCGGTCAGATGCAAAGTTACATTTTTTCTCGGACATATTCACGCCCGGAGCCGAAATTGTCGACAAAAAAACCAATATTGCCGACGCAGGCCCGACGAAAAAAGGTCTTTTCGCACCCGTTTTTGATTATCGCGGAGCAGATTTCGGCATAACGCAGTTCGGCCCGGACGGGACATACCGAAGTATTTCCCGTTCGGGCAGGACAAGGCAGGGCGAAAGGTGCCCGTGAGAATCGAAAATTACTGGGGGATGAAGATATAAGTGATCGTTCCCGTCTGCTTGGCGGGAGCCGTTTCGTCGATGTTGAACAGCGAACTGCGGGCCGCCCGCAGCGCCTCGTCGCGCATACACGCGTCGCCGCCCCCGACGACGCGCGCCCCCGGCCCCCTCCCCGCCCGGCGTGCCCGGCCCGGATCCCGCGGCTGCCCCGGGCCACCGCACGCACCGCCCGGCAAGCC